>JAPLUM010000387.1 GCA_026397605.1 Verrucomicrobiota bacterium
CTCATAACATGAATAGGACTTATCTATGTCAATTTTAGCGCCAGCCGCGACGACTACCTTCACGGCAAATCAGCCTCCAACTCGCGGGCAAATTGCTCCAAGGGGATAAGTTCCATTTCACCAGATGAAATTTGTTTTTCCCGTTCCGCTAAAACTTCGAAATGCCAATCTTGTGGCGACACTTCTACCAGCTCGCGGTCTAGCCATTCACGAACTTCCAATTTCTGATCACGAGTCAGACCTTCTAATGGCAGGAAAATGGGCGGGTTAGAGGCTATGGTCATGGCGGCAGGATACGCATGGGTCGGTATTTGGCAATAAGCTCTCCTACTCGCTGGCCGCCGTGACCGTCATCACTTCTTCCAGCGTGGTGATGCCTTCGCTGGCTTTGCGGAAGCCGTAGTAGCGCATTGGGATCATGCCGTCTTTCAGGGCTTGGGCTTTCAGCTCCATGGCGGTGGCGCGGAGATTGATCTTTTCCTGAAGGGACTCAGTCATAAGGCAGATTTCCATGATGGCGAGTCGGCCGGTGAAACCGGTGTTTCGGCAGGAACGACAGCCGACAGGTCGATAGAGCTTGGTTTTCCACTCAAGCGGGAAGCCGATGGCATTTAGGTAGCTGTCCTCATGATGCGCAGGCTCTTTGCAATGCGGACACAGAGTGCGGACGAGGCGCTGGGCCTGGAAGGCGCGGACAGAGGAGGAGACCATGAATGGCTCGATGCCCATGTCGATGAGACGGGAGATGCCGCCGACGGCGTCATTCGTATGCAGGGTGGAGAAAACCAAGTGTCCTGTGAGCGCGCCACGGATGGCGATTTCGACGGTTTCTTGGTCGCGCATTTCTCCGACCATGATGACGTTTGGGTCGCCGCGTAAATTGCTGAGCAGACCCGCCGCAAAGGTGAGGTCGATCTCCGGCTTCACGGCAATTTGAATGATGCCGTCGAGCTTGTTTTCGACGGGGTCTTCGATGGTGACGATGCGGCGCTCTTTGGTGTTAAGCTCCTTTAGCAGGGTGTAAAGGGTGGTGCTTTTGCCTGAACCGGTCGGGCCGGTGATGAGGATGATGCCATTTGGCGCGGCGAGCAGTTTGCGGAACTTGGCCTCGGTCTCGGGATCCAGCCCGATAGCGCCCATGTCGAATTTTTTCCGCGTGAGCAAACGCAGCGCGACGGATTCTCCGTTCACACTGGGAATGCAGGCGACACGGACGTCGATCGGCTCGCCATCCAGCTCGAGATTGATACGGCCATCCTGCGGCATTCGGCGTTCGGCGATGTCGAGATGCGCCATGATCTTCAAGCGCGAGATGAGGGAGTTTTGCAGCACGCGCATGTTGGGCGGCACGGGCACTTCGATCAGCTTGCCATCGACACGATAGCGGATGCGTAGATCGCGCTCCAATGGCTCTACATGGATATCGGTCGCACGTTCTTTGAGACCTTCGCGGAAGATTTGGTTCACAAAGTTCAGCACCGTGGCTTCCTCGTCGGCTTCGTCGAGCACGTTGACTTCTTGTTTTAAATCATCGTCCGCATCGGCACCTTCGCGGCCCTCAAGCAGCTCCTCAAAATTCTCCGCGCCGACACCATAGCCCTGATGCAGGGCCTCGAGGATACGGTGACGGCTGGCGACCTGCCAATGAACACGTTTACGCAGTTCCTGACCCACAGCTTGGCGGGCGCTGAGGTCAAAAGGGTTGTAGGTCAGCACGGTCACTTCGACGGCGCTGACATGGGTGGGATAAATACGGTGACGTAAGGCTAGCTTGGCGGGGAAGCGATTGTGCAGGCCGTCCTGGCTTTCACCTTCGTCTTTGGCGAAGGGCATCTTCAGCATTTGAGCCAGCTCGGAGAAAAAGCTTTCCTCATCCACCACATTGGCATCAAGCAGGGCCTCGATCAGTGGTTGGCGCTTGTCGCCAGCTTCTTCAAGTGCGTGGCGTAGCCTTGGTGCATCACGACAGCCGGCTTGCTTGGCTGCTAGAGAAAGGACGTCAGAAAGCGAGTGATAAGACATGTAGGAAGGCTGTAGAACGCAGGAAGCTGGGACAAGTTGCGACTAATCTCAGCTATGGAAAAGATGGGTCAGCAGCCAGACATAGAGGATGAAGAGGCCAAAGAGCATGCCAGCTAGCGCCAGCATGATGAGTCCCAGCACGCCGAAGAGCTGCCAGGTGCTGCGCTTGATCAGGTCATGCTGCCCAGCTTGCCAATCGGTGAGCAGCTTAAGATTGCGTGAATTGGATTTAAAAAAGGCGCTGGCCACGGGACCTGCGGCTGGCAGGTAGTCAAAAAGGGTATTGAGCAGCATATTGCCCGCCATACGCAGCAGTACGGGCACACTGACGCGGCTGCGCACGGCCTCGATGAGGATGATCAGCCCGCCACCTGAAGCAATGGTGCTACCAAAGCCAGGAATTAGGGAGAGCAGGGGATCGAGCCCGATTTTGAAGTCCGTGCCAGGCACACGCAGCCAGTTATCCAGCCATTTGGCCATGAACTTAGCCACGTCTGATTCGATCGGCTTTCCATTGGCTTGTTTGGGGAAGCTGTTCTTCTGCGGCGGAAGGACTTCGTCGATATGGATTTCGTCGGGGATCTCGGAGGGCATAATTTATTCAGAAGTTAGTCGGTTTGTTTGAGCCAGTAGCCGAAATCTACAAGTGAAAAATGAATGGTAGTGAGATTTGGAGATTTAGTTAGACCCTGAAAATAGGCTGTTGTACCAACATAAAGGAATGTCAGAAGACTGAAGCAGGATCGCGTTGCCAAGCAGAACTTAGTGGCTGCTAATATTCAGATCAGAAAGGTCACCTTGATGAAAGTTTGGCGCGCACATTTGACGGCTTGGAAGTAAGTCGTAAAATATAAAAAAAGCATTTGACGAGTAATCTGACCTAAACAAGCATAGCTTACTTGTCCCATGAAAGCTTTCAACCATGCCTTCTGGATGACGCATCTTACGCTGCGTTATGGGGTAAGTTATTCCTCCGAAGGATCAAGGAAACCCAACTCGAGTCAGCATGTTTGTGGTTTAATTCGCGCAGCTTCTGCGTATAAGGCTGATCTTTTTTTGGGGGTTGCACAGAAAAACTCGAGTTTTGCTGCCGCTTCCACAATCGATTTTAACAGCATCACAGCCTCCTCTGTCAGTTCTACAGGTGGTTTGGGCGGCATCGCAGGTTCCGGACTCTCGACCCCAGGTGATTGTGTCAGGTTCACACGTTCCGGCCCTCAATCCACGCGTGATTTTGGCTCGATCACCGGTTCCGGTCTCATTCCCAAAGGTGATTTCGGGAGAACCGCAGGTTCCGACCTCACTTCCGCAGCTGATACTGCCGGAATCGCGGGTTCCGCTGGTTGCGGAACCGGTTCCGGTGCTAGCGGGGAAGTTCCGCAGTCAGCCAGATTCTCCATTAAGTATCTGATAATGAAACAACAAAAACAAATAATCTAACCATCCTCAACCCCACCCTCAAAGCCATGTCCCGCAAAGATTACATCCCAGACAGTGCCCAGAATCTCGTCAACTGGACCACCAATTACCTCGCCGAAATTGACGCCATCGCCGCGCGCCTAGGCTGGCCCGCTGCGCAGGCGACAGCTTTGAAAGCTCGCCTAACCAAGATCAAAGTCGCTGCTCAGTCCGTGCTGGATTTGCAAAATGACCTAGAGATTGCCAATGGCTTGCTGGATCAGTTAAAGGCTGTTGAGTTACCAGAAATCCGCTTAGA
>JAPLUM010000176.1 GCA_026397605.1 Verrucomicrobiota bacterium
TCCCGTGCCTTCCTGCTCTCCCACACGGTCTTGTTTGCTTACCGGGAGAAAGGCACATGAACTCGGTGAGCGGGCCAGTTTGTGGAGTGGTTTTCCAAAGGACACTCCGGTGGTGACTCAGTTGCTGCGGGATGCTGGTTACGATATCGGCTATGCTGGTAAACCGTGGGCACCGGGGAACCATGAGATTGCTGGCTGGTTAGAAAATCCTGTTGGTCCGAAGTTTGCGGACTTTGCTGCTTTTCACTCGAAGCGGGATGCCTCAAACCCTTTCTTCTTTTGGCTGGGTAATACGGATACAGCCACAAAAGCGGGGAAGTTGCCCTACCTTGCTGAGGCGAAGACGAAACTGGACGCTGCCAAACTGACGGTTCCGACCGAACTTCCAGAGTGCTCCGAAGTGCGTGATGATCTGATGAACTATTATGGTGGCGTGATGAAGCTTGATGAGGAAGCTGCGCAAGCCATCGCTGTGCTGGAAAGGGCAGGGGAGCTCGACAATACGGTCATCATTTACACCAGTGACAATGGTTGGCAGATGCCGCGTGGTTTAGCCAATTGCTATGATTCGGGCTCACGGGTGCCGCTAGCGATCCGTTGGGGAAAGCATTTGGTTGCTGGGCGTCGGGCAGATGATTTTGTCAATGTGGCTGATCTCGGTCCCACGTTTCTGGAACTTGCTGGTCTCACGCCGCCAGCAGTGATGACAATGCACAGCATCAAGAATCTCCTGCTCGGAAAATCCGATACACATCTGCGCGACGCCGTCTTCATAGAGCGTGAGCGTCACGCGGACGTGAGGCATGATCATTTCAGTTATCCCATCCGAGCTGTTCGCACGCGTGACTTTCTTTATCTCAGGAATCTGCGTCCTGAGCGCTGGCCTGCGGGTGATCCCGATGTTTTATTCCTTCATGGTCGCCCTTATGGAGATGTGGACACGACGTGTGTTAAGGACTTCCTTCTGGCGCATCAAAATGAGGGTGCGTATGCCAAATACGTGACGCTTATTTTTGGCAAACGTCCTGCCGAAGAACTTTATGATTTGAGGAGTGATCCACATCAACTCACCAATGTGGCCGACAAGCCTGAATATGCTGACGTGATCAAACAACAGCGACTGCGGGTGGACGGTTGGATGAAAGAGACCCAGGACCCGCGACTCGATCCAAACTATGATGGCTGGGACAACTTTCCGTATCATGGGAAGGCACCTCGCCGAGACTGAACTCGTTTATCCCAATGTGAATGGCTAGTAAACTTTCGTGAAGTGTAAGAAATTGTTGCTCGCATACGATTCACGGAGCTGACATCATCTGATCTCCATGAAATTCATTCCTGCTCTAGCATTTCTTTTTGCCATCACTGCTTCCGCCAAAACTGACTGGAGCCGTTTTCGCGGTCCCAATGGAACGGGCGTAGCGGAAACGGCGGGCCTGCCAGCTGCGGTGACGGAGGAGACGACACTGTGGAAAGTCGAACTAGGAAAGGGTTGGTCCTCTCCTGTGCTGTGGGAGGACAAGATTGTGGTCACTGCCGAAACGGATGCTGGAAAGCGTGCGGTGATCATGCTGGACGCTAAGACTGGAGCTGAGCTCTGGCGGCATGAGGAGTCCTTTGCTGAACACAAAAAGCATAACTTCAACAGTTTTGCCAGCAGCTCGCCTTTTGTGGATGCTGAGCGCATTTATATCAATTGGAGTACTGGCACGACAATTCAGGCTTTGGCCTTGGATCATACAGGTAAGCCGCTTTGGAAAAATGAGCATGTGGCCGATTACATCCATGAGCACGGCACGGGTATCTCCCCCATTGTGGTGGATGGTGTGGTTATCGTGCGCAGTGAGTTCGACTGGCAACGGGATGGCAAAGTCTATACGGAAGATCCAAAAGAGCAGGCCTGGAAAGCCTGCATCGTCGGACTGGATGCAAAGACCGGGAAACAAGTGTGGAAAGATGAGCTACCGAACTGCCTGAATACCTTTTCGACTCCCGTGGTGCATGTGCGGGCGGATGGCAAAAAGGAAGTCATCTGCACGAATAACGCCAGTGGAGTGATGGGCATTGATCCTGCAACAGGAAAGAAGAACTGGCAGCATAATCCAGGTTTCACTCAGCGCAGTCTTGGTTCAGGGGTGCTTCAGGATGAGCGCTATTTTTGCACCTTTGGCACGGGCGGTGGTGTAAAGGAATTTGCAGCTATCGACGTCAGTGGCAATGAGCCAAAACCTGTGCCGTTCGAGTTCAGTAAAGGTCTGCCCTATGTGCCATCTCCGCTGGTCATGGACGGTCTGATGTATCTGCTAGGTGATGGCGGCATTTTAAAGTTGGTGGACTTTAAGACTGGCAAACAGCTCTATGAGGAGCGGCTCAATGGCAGTGCTGGCAGCAGCAAGTTCTTCAGCAGCCCCGTGGCAGGTGACGGTAAATTTTATGCTGGTAGTCAGCAGGGAGATTTGATCGTGGTGAAGGCTGGGGCGAAGTTTGAGCAGCTGAGTGCCAGTAAGCTGGATAGCCCTATCAATGCGAGCCCAGCCATTGGCGAAGGCCGGATCTATGTGCGCACCGAGAAGATGCTCTGGTGCATTGGCAGCGGTAAGCAGCCTGTGCCG
>JAPLUM010000159.1 GCA_026397605.1 Verrucomicrobiota bacterium
ACCAATTGAGAAAATTTTCACTTTTAAGCACCTTGGATTCCAAGAATTGAGATGTTTAGGCATGCAACCAAAACGAAGCTGCGTTAAAACGAACAAGGCGGACCATATGATCCGCCTTGTTATATTCTGAGGTCTGCCAACAGCCAAGAAGGACAAACCACTATTTGAAAAGCATGACAGGCTGCCACAATTGGCTGACCCGTAATTGGTTTAATATTCCCTATTTAGCTAATCAATCGTCAGCCAGTCGTCACTTCATTGTAACAATTTGGTAAGGGCACTCCGATAAATCATTTATTTCTGAGTTTTTCGGCAATTTGGAAAATAGCTAGGATCACTTCCATTACCACACGCGCACAGAGGATGTAAATCAGAAAGGCGACGGGGCCTGTTACAAACGTGAAGATCCCATTGAAGATCCCGCCTCCATTGCCGAATCCACTAAACATCCAGGTTACCGTCGCTAAAACTGCGGCCAAAAGACTTAACGCGTAAAGCACCCTGATCAGGCGGGGGGTCACAAAATGTTGAAACGAGAAGTCCAAGACTAGATCCATCACGGCTTTCATCTCAGACCATAGACCTGTTGCCTTTTGTGGTTCTTGCTGATCCGTGTTCATGTCATTTAATGAGGCGTAGTGTGCACGGATAACGGTATCCTTTGCCGTCATTTACCTGAATGGCTGCAATGATCATGAAGACGATGCCTGCAATGCCTGCGACAAATGCGATTGCAATAGGAATGATGAGCCAAAAAGTTAACAAGCAGGCGAAAAAGACAATGCTCAGAGTGATTTGAAAGTTCAGGACTTCTTTGCCTTGTTCATTGAGAAAAGGCAGCGTGTCTTTTTTAATCAGCCAAAGTACCAAAGGTGCCACTATATTCAAAACGGGAATAGCAGGGAATAGGCAACCTGTTAAAGGCAGTAAATGGCATATCATTGTCAACGTGCGCTCCTCTTTTGATGGGCCAATCTCGGGTAAGGGTGACTGCGACGCTTGATCGCTGGGATTGGTAGGCATGTTTTCCATAACAAGTCCTAGGCTGTCTCATAAAAATGCGTGAAGCAACGCATAATTAGAGAAAGGGATTGACGCTAAATGATCATTCCCGCTAAATAGAGATTATTCCACGAATTAATTTCCCCCACCTGACATGAGCGAATCCGAAAACCAGCCGACACCACCACCACCAAGCACTCCAAAGACATCTGCAGTGCCGCTGAAGAAGGAAACTGTGCGCATCACATTGCGCGCCCGTCCAGGTGAAGGTGCCACGCAGCCACGTGAAGCAACCTCACCTGTTAATCCAGTAACCTCCAGCGTTCCAATCTCTGCCCCTAAGAGAGCCACGGCACCGATTCAATTACCATCTGCGCCATTGCCACCGCCAGCACCTAAGGCCTCAACTTCCCCAGTTAAGCTGCCTCCGGCTCCCTCTGGAATGATGCCTCCAGCACCTTCGTTACCGGTGCCGCCTTCAGTTTCTCGTCCGCCAGCACCTTCTGCGCCGTCCGCCCCACCGCCGCCTGCGGCAACGATGCCAATGGCTCGTCCTACGGCCCCAATGGCTCCAGGCGCACCGCGTCCTCCAACGCCGACAGTTCCTGGTGCACCTCCAGTGGCCCCAGGCGCACCGCGTCCGATGGCTCCTGTTGCCCCAGGTGCACCGCCAAAGGTAGAGACTGGTGCTACGACTGCTCCTTTGGCCAAAACAGTTCCTGCTGTTCGCCCGACAGCACCCCGTGCTCCAGGCACAGGCACCGGACCAATGGTTTCCGCCCCTGGTGGTGCTCCAGGACTTCCGAAAGCCACTGTGAAGCTCCAGCAGACTCAACCCATGGCACGCCCAAGTGTTTCTGCTCCGCCCAGTGCACCAGTGAAGCGCACGGCTAATCAGGATGCGGAACAATTCTACAATGACGAGAAGGACCCAGAGGAAGGTCTTGTACCGCTTTCTGTGGTTTGCTTCCTGCTTTCGGCAGTGTTGCTGGTCGTGCAAATGTTTGGTAGTGACAGCATCTCCACCAGTGACGACTCGCCGATCATGGTTCCAGCTCCGGCGCCAGTGAAGTGGGAAACTCGCAATGAAGACCGCACTTGGACGAATGGCTTCAACCGCTCTCTACCAGACATACCGCAGTGATTCTTCTCTGAGCTAGTCTGAACTGTTCATTCAAACCTCTTCAATTTCTTATGCCAATCGCTCTTCTTGTCTTTATCCTTGCAGCTGCCGCGCTAGCTCTGAACTTCATCACTAAGAGTGGTGGAGCCGGGCTTTGATGATTCAATTCTGAATTTAACTAGCTCTTTACATGAGGCCTACGCTTCTTGGTCGCGATGAAAATTGCCCTGAGATTGTTGGAGTGGGCGCAGCGACTTTGGATGACCTCTGGCTCGTGGATGATTTTTTATCCGACGAGGACGGTGTCCAGCAAGCTCTCTCCACATCCCAAATGGGTGGCGGGCCGGTGGCTACTTCTCTTTGTGTCCTGTCCCGTCTCAGCCACAACGTAGCGCTGTTTGATAGTTGTGGAGAAGATGCTGCTGGTGAAGAAATCATCGCAGGACTAAAGAAGTCAGGCGTTAACACGAAAGCTATAAAACGTGTTCCTGGGGCAATGTCAGCTCGAGCTGTGATCATGGTGCGTGCCAGGGATGGTGCCAGACAGATCACTTATATGCCTTCTACGGCAACCGAACCGATGCTTGATGACAGCCAAGCTCAGATGATTCGGACTGCGTCATTACTGCATCTAAACGGACGGCATGAAACGCTGGCACGAGCCTGTAGTAAGATCGCTCAGAGTGCGGGGATTCTGATATCCTATGATGGAGGATCAGGCCGATATCGTGAGTCGATTCGTGATCTTTTGCAGGCAAGCCATATACGCCTTGTTTCCAAATCCTT
Organism: Verrucomicrobiota bacterium; assembly: GCA_026397605.1. GTDB lineage: Bacteria > Verrucomicrobiota > Verrucomicrobiia > Verrucomicrobiales > Verrucomicrobiaceae > Prosthecobacter. The sequence goes on from JAPLUM010000159.1 coordinate 2,912, forward strand.
TGCCAAGCAATTCACGGGCTGTGCCGATGTTGATTCGATGATGAAATGCCTACTGTGTGGGCCCGCGAAAGTTGTCGTGATAACGGATGGCTTAAATGGCAGCTATGTGCAAAGCTTAGGTGGTGAGTTCTATCATCAGCGCGCTTATCACGCCTCTAAAACCATTGATACCACAGGGTGTGGAGATGTTTTCCACGGTGCATTTTTGCACGGGTATCTTTCAGGGCTGGATTGCCAAGCTTGTGCTGATTTTGCCAGCCAACTAGCCTCAAAAAACGCTATAGGTCTGGGAGGCCGACACGTTCTGGAGCTTGATTTGGATTTAATTGCGCCCTGATCCTGCGATGGGTCCCTTTGAGCCAATCTTTAACCAACCTTGCCCTGGGACATAAGCCCGGCCTATGGAGTACCTTTCAACGTTCTGCCATAATGTTGGGTCGCCATTAATTTTAGCGTCATTAGGGTTGAATGATTGAGGGCTAACTGTCTTTTTTTGTGGCGTCGATTCGCCGTTACTACCAAGGCGGACGACCGAATCAGTGGTGGAGCTAGTCACCCGTTTTTTCTGCAGGGCGTTTTTATTCTCTTGGATCGTTAATCATTAGCGGCATTGCTTTGCTTGGTGCGTGGCTGAGGCGTTTGATTTGGTGGCTGGTGCGCTTGGCTTTGGGTTGCACCTTGCCGCTGCTGTGCAGCCACAGGGCGAGTT
>JAPLUM010000871.1 GCA_026397605.1 Verrucomicrobiota bacterium
GAGAGCACCTGAGTAAAGACCTGCGGTGGTGTCGTAAAGCCCGTCACCGTCACGGTCGAGTTCACACGATTCACATTTTGTTTCCCGACCTGCCAGCGCTGATTGCCAAAAACATGCGTGCCTTCCGTCATCGCGAAAAAATGCACCGTGATGTTTCCAGGATGGGCACCTGTCAGCGGACTGTAGTCCCATTCGTCGATCTGCCATTGGAAGCCCGTCGCCGTGACACTGCGCACGCGCACTGCATGGGGCTGTGTATCCACGCTGTAGGCTGGTCCCATAATCACCACGGGAATCAGGCCATTGAAATTACGGGTGAAAGTCACCGTCTGCCAGGTCGTGGCATTGGCTTGACCGGAGATAGAAATCTTCCGCGACTCGAAATTCACCTTCACAGGAGACTGAGCAGACGCGCTCGGACTCATCGTTAGACTGAGGGCGATGAACCAAACAAAAGCCCAGATGAACTGGACTCCAGTGAATGACGGTAAAAACCGCTGATTATTTGATAATTGGGTGACGGACTTCATGAGAAATCCATCTTGCCCCGAAACGCTCAAAAAAATGAAGCTCTCTCTTGTCACCCAAATGGGGGACAAGCATTTCACATTGTAAACACAGACCTCAAGCCGCCCACAGCATGAAACCAGAAACTAGAAACTAGCTCCCCCATCCATCGGCTCTGGCTCACCGCGCTCATTGAAGCGGACGCCCAGGCTTTCCAGCACATTGTCCACCGTTTGCAGATGTTTGAGCGGCAGACGCTTGCGCTGGTATTTGCGGAAGAGCACATCACGCAGTGCCAGCCAGTTTTCCACCGTCGGCTGCAGCGGCGTCCACTCCTCACCATCCGGGTGAGCTAGGCGGAAGAGCCACTCGCGGGAGTTCCAGTAGCCGCGGAAGTACTGTTTGCGGCCATCTTCGAGTCGTTCGTGCCATTCGTGGGATTGATTTTTGGTCATTGAGAGCGCGCAGGATGCGCTAGTATCGCTCTCATGCAAGCCGCCATGCCCACTCACACCTCCGCTTTACCAAAGCTGGTTCTCTATCTCTTAGCAGTGATGCTCGGCGGCGCGCTGCTGTCTGCACCGCTTTTTGATCTGGGACAAAGCACGCTAACTTGGCTAGGAAGCAGCTCAATCGGCGAAAGTGGTGTTGGCAAATGGCTAGTTTCAGAGATTCAGCGTGCCCATTTTACCCGCTACTTTAATCGTGCCGTGCTCGTCTGTGCCCTCGTTTTCATCTGGCCTTTTCTGCGCTGGGTGAAGCTGGATCGCAGTCTCCTGCCCTCATGGCAGCCCCTACGTTCTGGTCTTAGACAATGGATCATTGGTTTCACTTTAGCGGCGGGGTTGCTGCTTTTGCTGGGACTTCTGTTTCATCAATTAGGTGCCTACCGACTGCGCCCGCATCCTGGTTGGTTGAAATTTGGCGAGCCCATTACGGCTGCACTTGGCGCAGGCATCGTCGAGGAGTTTTTCTTCCGTGCCCTGCTCCTTGGGCTACTGCTACGCACCATGGCACCACGCAGCGCCGTGTTTTGGACCACCTTCATCTTCGCCACCGTTCATTTCCTGAAGCCGCCTGAAGGCTGGCAGATTCCTGATGATCAGGTCGTCTGGACCAGTGGTTTTGCCGTGCTCGGACAGATCGCGAGCAGCTTTGGCAGCATGCAGTTTCTACTCGCTGAGTTTGCCACCCTGTTTGCCGTCGGCTGGGTGCTCACCCAGGTACGCATGCAAACTGGGGCTCTCTGGGCAGGGATCGGCCTACATGGCGGCTGGGTTTTTGGGCTAAAATACTTCAGCGCACTGACCCTGCACCAGGCTGGTTGGCTGCCCTGGATCGGCCAAAATCTCAAAATCGGGCTCGCTCCCCTAGTCACCGTGCTCTTCACCGGTTGGCTGGCTGCGCGTCTTTTGCCGAAAAAACACAGCTGATAAACCATTTGCACAAAAAGCCAGCATCTGGAATCATACACCTCACGACTCTCATTGCCTGAGTGGCGGAATTGGTAGACGCGCCAGACTTAGGATCTGGTTGGGTAACTAGTGCAGGTTCGAGTCCTGTCTCAGGCACCATCTTTTAAAAATGGTCGAGGTCACCGCCACTGAAGTGGAGTGCCAGGAGGCAACAAACGTATCGCGCGGACGATGTCCCAGTTCGCCAAGCGGAAGCCTCCAAGGCTTTCTTGGGATTTCATGCGGCCAGGAATGCTGGTGCCGTGCAGGCCGTAGGGAAGTGGGGTAGTGCTTTTGGACTTGGCGAGATGGATCCAGAGGAATCCGAGTGGGTTGTTGGGACCAGGGGCCAGGAATTGCTCGGCAGCGGGCGTGACTGGTGCGGGTGCCTCGGCGATGGGCGTGGTCCAGGCGCCAGCGGCGGACTTGGCTTTGAATTCCTGTTTCGTCATTAGCCGCGGACGCGGTAGTGCCTCCAGAATGGTCCATGTGCCGCGACCACGCAGATCGGGGCGGGCGGAGGAGAGGGGCATGGCAGCGACGAGTTTGCCGGCTTCAAAGACCTCCAGCCGGGAAAGATCCACAATGGCAGCAGTCACTGACTTGGCAGGATCCACGGTTGGTTGTAAGGGTGCCACAAAGGCGTTTTCGATCTCGAATGGAATCACGTTAGGCACCAGAAACTCGGTGCCTTCGGTGGGCACGCCGGTGATCTTGGCGTTCTGTTTCCGCAGGAAAGTCTCATCACAGTGAAAGCGTTCGGCGATGAACTCCCAGGGTGTGCGATAAGCCAAGAACGGCTGTGCAATCAATGCTTCATAGCTCAAAGGTGGCGGCTCTGGCATGGGCTGCCGTGTCTTGGATTTACGCACCGGTTTTTTAGCCGTGGCGGCTTCCTCTACTGGCGGGGCGATGAAGCGGAAATCTTCGGCCTTCAGTTTGTAGCGGGTAAAGGCCTCGCCGAACGAAGCGAGAGCTTTCTTTTGCAGCTGATCCAGCCCTGGCACGTCATCATGTGCGGTGCGGTAGAGTTGCAGGGCTTTTTCAAAGGTAACCCCTGGATTACCATCGATCGGCCCTGTCGGGAACTTCTCGCGATCCAAGAAAACCTGGCTTGGCTTTAGGGGCTGCTTTGGGAACCTCTTTTTCAGCGATCTCCGGCTTCGGCTCAGGCGGTGGCGGAAGCATGGCTTTGATCTCCTCCAATGTCGGAATCTTCAGAGTCTGCCCGATGCGAATGGTGTCCTTGGTGAGACCATTGAAGGTTTTCAGCTGAAGCACTGTCATTCCATACTTCCGAGAAATGATGCCCAAGGCATCCCCACTCTTCACAACATATTCGGTTGGGCGAGCTTCCACCGGCTTGATCGAGATCGTGGGACTTATGCCCGGCACACCAGGCTTGACCTCCTCAGGCGGCGACTCAGGTGCGTTGATCTGGAGTCCCCAGGACTTTTCATCTGAGGGAAGAACAATCCACTGCCAGTCCACTGCGTTTTCTAAGCCAGGCTCAATGCGGGGCTTCACGACAGGCGCCGTTTGGGCGCTCGATCTGAGAGTGATCATGCCAGCCAACAGAAAGATGGGCAGGAGATGTAAACGAACCGGAATCATGGGCGGGTTAATTAGCCCTTGTCTGAAGAGTCGCCAAGTGAAAAACGGGGTAGGCCATGTGACGTTTTATCCATTCCATCTAGCCGTTCCTAGCGTATGACATGGTCCAAATGCCTGAACCTTTGCCTGCCCAAATGAACATTTACGAAACCCGCCGCCTGCTTGATGAATACCTGCTCTTTCACTACGGCGCAGCCCATGAGGTGCTGCCTTGGGAGCAGGGGCCGACCGCAGCACTGGGTTTCGCGGTGCGCACGGTGACTGAGCTGGCTGATTTTAATTTAAAAGTCACCTCCGCACTGGATCTCGGCTGCGCTGTAGGCCGTTCGTCCTTTGAGCTGGCACGCCATGCGGAGTCTGTGGTCGGCATCGATTACAGTCACAGCTTCATTGATGCCGCCACCGCCCTGATCTCGCAAGATTTGCCCTATCAACGTCTCGACGAAGCTGCCGCGATGACGGACCTTGTGGCCACAGTTCCTGCCGAATGCCCAAAGGATCGCGTCCAGTTCGAGCAGGGAGATGCCATGCATCTTCGCGCTGATCTAGGGTCTTATGATCTTGTCCACGCGGCCAATCTCCTCTGCCGACTCACAGATCCACAGTTACTCATCGCGCGGCTCCCGGATTTGGTGAAGCCAGGTGGTCAGCTGCTTTTGACGACCCCATGCACTTGGCTTGAAGACTTCACCCCACGCGGTCATTGGCCCAAGGGATCGACGCGTGAGTGGTTAAAATCGGTCTTGTCAGAGCACTTCGATCTCGTGCTGGAAAAGGATCTGCCCTTTTTGATCCGTGAACATGCGCGCAAGTATCAGTGGAGTGTGGCCTATGGCACGCGCTGGGTTAGGCGGTCATAGCACGTAGTCCGGCCTTTAGGCCGCTTTTTTGAATCTACGACCCTCCGAGAACGGCCTAAAGGCCGGACTACGAACTACAAACCGGCGTCATCCCAGCCTGCACCGTAATTGAGCACGGGATAGCTTTTCCAATTATTCATGGCTTCAACCTCCCCCACGCAACTCAAATACTCCCTTGCACTCGACCAAGGCCACTCCTGCCATTTGGAGACGTAGCCGTGACGCACTGGATTGTGATGGATATAGTTCAGTGTGGCCCAGCCGTGGGCTGCGTTGCGAATCTGGCGGTCAGAGACGCTGTGCCAGACTTGGCGTCCGCGTTGGTTGTCTTGGCCGTTCCAAGAGAAGGAGGATCGGCCGTGGAGCTTGCCCAGATTGGCCAGCGTGAGTTTCAATTCCGGTGTTTCGAGATAGAGGTGGTAGTGATTCGGCAGCAGGCACCATGCGTGAATCTGGCATCCTTCCAAAGTGGATAGCAACTCTTCGGAGAAAGCATCCATGCGTTCGGGTGAAGCACCAATGATCGGCTGATGCTCATAACACGCTGCCGTGAGGTGGAACTCACCCGCTCCGCCCAACGGATGCGGCGGCGTATGCCACGGGCGACTGCGCAGCTTCCTCCATTGCAGGACGTTTTCCCGCTGGGTTGGTGTCATTCGCCGCCACGCGTACATGTTTGTAGTTCGGGCTTTAGCCCGTGCTTGGGTTTGGGAGATTTGGTATTCAAAGAAGCGGCCTAAAGGCCGAACTACAAACACGGAAGCGGTCCCGCACGCGGGACCGAACTACGAGCAGAACTTCCGCGCTTCCGCGAGAGCCGCATCGACCTTGCTCACATCCTTGCCGCCGCCACGGGCGAAGTCGGGTTTGCCGCCGCCTTTGCCGCCGACGATGGGGGCGATGGTTTGGATGATCTTGCCGGCTTGGACCTTGGCTTGGTGGTCTTTGCCGACGTTGGCCATGAGGGTGACGTTGCCGCCACCGGTGGCGGCGAGCACGATGATGCCGCTGAACTGGCCTTTGAGGGCGTCGTTCAGTGCCATGGCGTAATCGGCATCGACGTCGCCGAGGTTGGCGATGATGACGTTACCTTCGGCGGTGGCAAGGAGGTCTTTGGCTTTTCCAGAGGCTTCGCGCTGCTGGGCGGACTTGAGGGCCTTTTCGAGCTCTTTTTGCTGCGTGAGCAGTTGGTCGAGCTTCTTCTCGAGGTCGGCGGCGCCTTGGGCGCTGACTTTGCCGGCGAGGAGCTTCAGGAGGTCAGAATCGGCCTTCGCGGCGTTGTAGGCTTCGAGGCCGGCGATGGCTTCGATGCGGCGCACGCCAGCGGCGACGGCTCCTTCGGCGACGAGGCGGAAGAGGCCGATTTCGCCAGTGTGGCGGGTGTGGGTGCCGCCGCAGAGTTCCATGCTCCAACCATCGAGCGCATGCGCTTTGCCGCCGATCTGCACGACGCGGACATTCTCGGGGTATTTTTCGCCAAAGAGCTGCATGATGCCGCTGTTGGCCTTCGCCTCGGTGTAGGGCACTTCGGTCCAGGAAACGACGTCGTTGGCCACGATGCGCTCGTTGACGAGTTTTTCGATGTCGGCGAGCTGCGCGGCGGTCAAAGCGGCGCTGTTGAAGTCGAAGGTGAGTTTGTCCGGCGTGACGTTGCTGCCTTTCTGCGTGGCGTCCTGGCTGACGACCTCGTGCAGCGCCCAATGCAGGATGTGCGTGACGGTGTGGTGTCGCTCGATGGCGTGACGACGCGTCGCATCGACGGCGACGCGGACGCTGGAGCCAACTGCGGGTGCGTCTTCGCCTTCGATGAAGTGCAGCCAGGTGTTGCCGACCTTCGTCGTGCTGGAGATGGGGAAGGCGTTCGCGCCGAGGATGATCTGGCCGCTGTCGCCGATCTGGCCACCCATTTCGGCGTAGCAAACGCTGGAGTCGAGCACCACCGCCGTCTTGTCCTTCATGGAGACGACTTCGAGCACCTTGGCGTCGGTTTCGAGCGTGTCGTAACCGATGAACTTGGTGGCGTCCTTGGTTTCGAGTTCGGTCAAAGCGACGACCTGCTTGCGTTTCTGGCTGTCAGCCGTGCTGCGGGCCTTCTGCTCGGCCATGAGCTTGTCAAAGCCTTCGGCGTCAACGGTCAAGCCACGCTCGCGGGCCAGAAGCTGCGTCAGATCTAGCGGGAAGCCGTAAGTGTCATAAAGCTGGAAAGCAGAGGAACCGCTCAGTTGTTTCGCCTGAGTGGCAGCAGATATGTCAGACACAGAAGTGACTTGAGATTTAGACTGAGCAAGCCCGCGGTTGATAGAACGATGAGCGGAATTCAGGAGTGACTCCACCTCTCCCATTTTCTGGATGATACTTCTAATGATTGGCTTACCGGCGACTCCAGCCTTTAAATCACTTGGCAGCAACTTGTAGCCATCAACTGCCTCAACAAGCTCTCCCCCAAGCCTCAAAAGGCGAAGTTCGTTTTTGTTCGTTAAAGAATTGAATGTGCCTTCACCTAACTCATCCACAGATGCCTGAAGCTGGCTGCCAATAATGCGAGCCTCGTCAAACACTGCTTCCACTTCGTCATCTCCTACACGCAGACGAGCAAGTCGTGAGACTAACGCAAAGAAATCCCCCCCGTGTTTTTCACCCAATTCCGACAGATAAAGTTCACTTCCGCGCTGCTCGAAAATTTCCAGACCCTTATCCAGCGTTCTGTTAAACATCTCTTCTTCCAGCTTGATGACTGCTTTGACCTGCTCTTTGCGAGCAGCAAGCTCGGGGAAAACATGAGCTGTTTGGTCTGCGAGCACATCAACAAGTTTGTAAATGAAGGGATCTTTGAAGCCCAAATACACTCGGCCATAGAGAGCTGCCGCACGGCGTAGGATGCGGCGGAGGGTGTAGTTGCGGCCAGTGTTGCTCGGCTGAATGCCGTCGGCGATGGAGAAGCTGAGGGTGCGGAGGTGGTCGGCGATGACGCGGAAGGCGACGTCGATCTTTTCCTGATCGGTGACGGGGATGACGTGGCCCTGCTCGTTGGCTTTCGGCAGCGTGCTTTGGTAGTGTTTGCCGCTGAGCTTGGTCAGCTCGTCGAAGATGGGTTTGAAGACATCCGTGTCGTAGTTGCTGACCTTCGCGTTTTCGAAGTCGGTGAAGTTTTTCGTGCCCTGGATGATGCTGGTGAGGCGCTCGAAGCCCATGCCAGTGTCCACATGCTGCGCGGGCAGCGGGGTGAAGGTGCCATCGGGGTTGGCGTTGTATTGGATGAAGACGTTGTTCCAGATCTCGATGCAACTGGCGTCGCTGCCGTTGACGAGCAGGGCTCCGGCACGTTGGCGCTCTTCGCTCAACTCGATGGAACCAGGGGTGAGGTCGATGTGGATCTCGGTGCAGGGGCCGCAGGGGCCGGTGTCGGCCATCATCCAGAAGTTGTCCTTCTTGTTGCCATTCACGATGTGGATGTCGGGATCGAGGCCGACAGAGCGGAATTTTTCGGCCCAGAGGTTCCAGCTTTCTTCGTCGCGGTCGGCGGGGTCGCCTTTTTCCTTGTTCGGCTGGTAGATGGTGGCGAAGACGCGGCTCGGGGGGAACTTGAAGCGCTCGACGATGAGCTCCCAGGACCATGAGATGGCTTCTTTTTTGAAGTAGTCGCCGAAGGACCAGTTCCCGAGCATCTCGAAGAAGGTGTGGTGGTAGGTGTCGAGGCCCACGTCTTCGAGGTCGTTGTGCTTGCCGCCGGCGCGGATGCACTTCTGCGTGTCGGCGGCGCGGGTCGGCAGGCCTTTGGCCAAAACGCCGGGCCAGGTGTCCACATCCGCGCTGCGCTCACCGAGGAAGATGGGGACGAACTGGTTCATGCCCGCATTGGTAAAGATGCGTGCGCCGTCGCGGCTGGTGTAGCCCACGTTGTCACTGGGGACGATGGTGTGCTGCTTCGACTTGAAGAAATCGAGGAAGGTCTGGCGGATCTGGGCGGCGGTGGGGACAATGGGGAAGACTGAAGGATGAAAGATGAAGTCTGAAACGAGGGCGCGCACTATGAGCGGAGGACGCCCGTGGTAAAGTCCTCAGTACAACTAGCTCACCAGAGAATAGGCGAATCGTCTCAAACCAAGCGCTGGGTACCCGTATGTCCTTCGGCAAGTCCGTCCGGCACCTGGCCGACGATGCGAGGGATGAGGCCGATATTGGTAAAGGACTCGTTGAGACTGCGGAGCGTCACGCCTGAGCCTGGCTCGATCTCAAAATAAACGAGGTCATGATGGGTATCGACCTTGTAATGAATGCTTGGCATGAGGTCCATCTGGCTATGGAACTCCATGAGGGAGGACTCAGAACGCAGACCTTTGGCATAGACTTCGAGTTCGATCATGGTGGGCAGTTTAGCTATTCCTACTGTTTTACTCAGAACTGCTGCCCATGTGCGAGCAAAAAATGCCAATTACTCGCGGGCGCGCTGATTGAAGCTGGCGACGACGCGCTGAGCCTCCCGTTTGACGGCCTTTTCCTTCAGGTCTTCCCGCTGATCTCCCTTGGTCTTCCCCTTACCGACGCCGATCTCCATTTTGACTTTGCCATTCTTCCAATAGGCCTGGAGCACAGGCAGTGAATTTCCTTTTTGCTGGGTGAGCACGAAGAGTTTCAGGATCTCCCGCTTATGTAAAAGCAGGCGACGAGTGCGACGGGGCTCATGCTGGGACCAGCCGTTGGCCTTTTCATAGGTCTGGATGTCCATGTTGTAGAGCCAGATTTGGCCCCGCTCGACTCGGGCAAAGGCATCACTGATGTTCAGCTTGCCGAGGCGGATGGATTTGACTTCACTACCTCTGAGCTCAACGCCAGCTTCGTATCTCTCCAGGATATGGTAATCCCTGAGGGCTTTTCGGTTGGTGGCGATTTCGTCGGACATGCGGCGGCGGTGTTGCTGCCGCCCTGAGAACGCGGATTAAGCGTCTGCTGGGTATTCGGCTTTGATTTTGCCCTGAATGATCTCCATGAGAGCGATGTCTGCCTCACGCATGCCGTGGCGGCGCTCGACTAGAGGGGCACGACCACTGGTGAGTTGTTTGACGCGCTTGGAGACCATGTTGATCAGGACGGGCGTGTCTTTAATGACCAGGGCAGCTTGTTCAACGAGTTCGGCTTTCATCAGGGTAGAGCAAAGGGGTTCACCCGATGGAACTCGGGTAAGGGGGGCGAACTGTAGTGGGTGATTACAGTCTGGCAAGAGGGAATTTTGCGGCGGTGCAAGTCAGACAGGGCTTACGCATGGACAACATTGAATGACAGAGTGGCTATATAATGAAGATAGCGCTGTACAAATTACCATAACCACTGCTTAAGCTATGAGTGGACACTTCCCTTTCTCCGACTCCCTCCGCTCTTGC
>JAPLUM010000209.1 GCA_026397605.1 Verrucomicrobiota bacterium
GGGAAGGGATGATGCACCCAGACAGACAACATGTTGTAGCGATTGCGAGCCTGCTGATCGATCAGTTTGTGCCAAAAAGCCATGTCCCAAACATGCGGGATCGCTTTCTTGGCAGAGTTAGAACTCCAACCGCCCACGTAAGTCGGGATGCGCCGATCCAGCGGCAAATTTAGCTTCATGCCACGATGCTCAAGAAAAGCAGACTCCTCACTCTCAAAGCTGGCACCAAGTGCCTGTGCGGAAAGGTTTTCCGCCAGTTGAAGTCCGCCATACATCACGCCATTCGCATCACCGCCCAGCACCCAATAGCTCAGCTCTGGCTGGGTGCTGGTGCGCAGTGCATAGGCTTGAGCACTCAACGCTCTAACGGTCTTGCTTCCATGCGTTGAAAGCGCCGAGGCAGCGGCTTTGTCAGAGGCCAGTGCAAGCACGATCTTCTTTCCCGCGCCGTCCTTGGTCAGCTCGTCGAGTCCGTGTGTTTCGACACGGTGCTTTTGCTTTTCCAAAGCCGCTTTGATATCGCCAGCGGCAAAGGCGATCTGCGGTGTGGCTGCATCATAGTAGAGTCCGACCGTATCAGCCGAGGCTACGATGGCAGTGCCAAACAGCGCGATGATGAGGCGAGTGAAATTCATGGTTAATGCTATTGTTGATCGATTGATTGGTCTGATGGGATGCCTTTGCCGCCCGCTTCAGTGTAATCCTTGAGCGCCGATTGATCATGAAAATGCCAGTCGGGCAGTTCGTCGGTGCGCTGCATGGTCATTCCGGTGAACATGGAGTCCATCAGTGTCGAATACTTCATCCACCAGAGGTAGGCAGTGCCCAGTGCAGCTTGGGCTTTGTCCTTGTCCTTGGCTTTCAGGAACGTCGCTCCACGGATCTTGTTCGCGTAGTAGATCGTCAGGAAGGACATGGCCTTGATGTTGTTGATCGCCACACCCAGCTCTGTGTTTGGTGACGCGCTGATCGGTTTGATCATGGCAAGGGCCGACATGGCGTCAGCCTCGATCTCATCCGCCACGGCATAAGAACTTTTGCCGTCGGTGTTCTTATCGGAGGCTGAATCGGCAATGCTGCGAAGTTTAGAACCTTTGCCGGGCTCGGCGTCGGCGAACTTGGCAGCACTCACAAAACCTTCGTGAGATTGGCAAGCCTCCGGCCACCATTGAAAGTCGAGCTTCATCGTGCCATGCACCAGCTCAGTTGACTTTGGCAGACCGCGTGAAGCTTTGCTCCAGGCCTCAAATAAGGTCTCTGATTTAACCTCCGGATACTTGAGCGAGATGTAGTTTTTGAAAACTGAGTCTGGGGTGGCCGGATTGTAGGAGAGGCGACCCCACAACTTGAACATATACCACTGCCGTTGGACCTCGAGCATGCCCTGAGTCACACTGTTCTTGCTGTAGAAAGTCCGGGTGGGAATGAATCCATCCGAGCCCATGTAGAAGCCCCTGAACCAATCACCCTGTCCAGGAATGCCTTTCAGAAAGGCACGAGCAAAGGCGGGATCTCCCCAGTTGAAGAAATAGAAGTCGTCATTCCGAATCGTCAGCCAGGATTTGATGTCGTTGCTTTTCAGAGCCTTAAACTCTGTTTCACCCATCCATTCTGGCATCACTGTGGCATACATGTGGGCCTTGCAGTATTTGTAGGACATGTCGAAGGTCACGTTGGGCTGCTTCATCAGCTCGGCGAAGTTCGCTTTGATGTGCGAGAAATCCGCCATGTGCCAGCGATGGATGAAGGTCAGCTTCCGCTCTGGATGAAGCTTGGCGTAGTCGGCCATTCCTGCGCCGTAGGTCTTTCCGAGGAATGCCGAGTTTTCATCATCATTCTCCGACATGTGCTCACCTTCAGTGACACCAAAGCCATTGAGGTCGGGGTAGGTCTCAAGCAGCGTGGTCATGCACTTGCGCATGTAATCAATCGTCGGCTGGCTGGTGGCTGCCTTGTCTCTTTCGTCGGTGATCCCGTATTTGCCGGTCGCACCATCCGTCCAGATGTTCCAGTTCACGAGGAAGAAATCGAAGCCGCGCGAGTGAGCATAGGCCATGACCTTTTTCCAGAATGCGATCTTCTCATCGATGGACATGACCTTCGAGTAGCCGTCGTATCCGGTGACGTTTTGGATGGCCACATCGGGGTAGTCCGCCATCTTGATCATCGAGGTGAAGGGATGGTTGTTCCAAACAGACACGACATTGTAGCGATTCCGCGCCATTTCGTCGAACCAGGCGGTCCAGAAGCTCATGTCCCAAACATGAGGAATCGACTTCTTGGCCGAGTCGCTCACTTTCTTGGGCGTATCGTAAGTGGCGCTGTTTTTATCCAACGGCAGATTCAGTTTGATTCCACGCCGCAGAATCGTCGGAGACTCTTCATTGTCGTAACGACCCTCCAACTGCTCGAAGCGAATGTTCTCGGCGATCTGAAAGCCACCATACATGGCTCCATTCGCATCACCGCCCAGCACCCAATAGCTCAGGTCAGACTTGGTGGTGGTGCGCAGTGCATAAGCCTGCGCTCCCATCTTGGTCACGGTCTTACCGCCTTCCGCTGTGAGGATCGTTGTGGCGGCTTCGTCGCTGGCCATAGCGAGAACGATCTTCTTCCCTGAACTGCCTTTCCCCAACGCGTCGAGACCGTGTGTTTCGACACTGTGCTTTTGGCTTTCCAAAGTTGTTTTGATATCGCCCGCAGCAAAGGCAATCTGCGGTGTGGCTGCATCGAAATACAGTTGGATCGTCTCCGCAGATGCGAGGGTCGATAAGCCAAGGAATGCGAGGAGGAATCGGGTTGGGTTCATGATCGGTATGATCTGCATCACCGAGGCGGTGAGTGGCAGTGGAGCACCGACTTCACTCGAGGTGTCGAGCGCGTTGGCGAGATCCTTGATGTGCAGGTTGATCTTGAAGCCTGGGTTAAACTTGCGATCCAGCATGAGCGGCGCCTTGGCATCCATGACCGTGCTACCAGCGAGACCACCACGAATGGCTTGATAGACGAGTTCAGGCTCGACTCCCGCTTTGGTGGCCAGCACCATGGCTTCCGACAAGGCGGCGATGTTTAACGCGACGATGACTTGGTTAGCAAGCTTCGTGACATTGCCCGCACCGATGTTCCCAACACGCACGACGGATGCTGCCATGGCTTTGAAGACCGTCACACAACGATCAAAGATCTCCTGCTTGCCACCGACCATGACGGAGAGTGTGCCTTCGATGGCTTTCGGCTGTCCGCCGCTCACCGGCGCATCGAGCATATCGATGCCTTTCGCAGCGAGTTCAGCGGCGATCTGCTGACTAGCGAGCGGCGCGATGGAACTCATGTCAGCGACGATGCAACCGGGCTTCGCACCTTCGATGACGCCATTGGGGCCGAGAATGACTTGCTTCACCTCAGGCGAATTCGGCAGCATGGTGATGACGACATCGACTTGCGAGGCGAGTTCCTTTGGTGAGGCGGCTGAAGTGGCTCCAGCGGCTACGAGTTCGTCCACGGATGCTTGCGTGCGGCTGCAAACGACGAGTTCGAAGCCTGCTTTGAGAAGATTTTTGCCCATGGGCTTGCCCATGATGCCGAGTCCGATAAATCCGATTTTCATATTGAGGTGTTGGTAAAAGATAGGGGGTAAAAGATGGGGAGACGTTATGCCGTCATGGTTTTCAACCAAGCGAGTGATGAGGTGGTGTCCGGCGTCGGAATGTATTCGAGGCCGACCCAGCCTGGGTAGCCGCTTTCGTCGAGCTGACGGAAGATGAAGGGGAAATTGATCTCGCCGGTGCCGGGTTGATTGCGGCCGGGATTGTCGGCGATTTGGATGTGGCCGATGCGGTCGAGGTATCCGGGGATGTCGTAATGATTGATCGGCTCGATAACCAGCTCGATGTCATGCTTAGCCAACTCCGTGGCAGCAAAGCGCACGTTTTCGATGAGTGTCTGACGATGCTCGTCATCGCTCAGACCAGCGATTCGTTTGCCGACAAGGCAGTTCACGCGATTCACGCCAAGCACCTTAGCGTATTCAATGGCTTGCGGCACTCCAGCACGGAACTCATCACTACGTCCTGGCAGTGCAGCGATGCCGCGTTCACCTGCTGCCCAATCGCCCGCCGGAAGATTGAAGAGAACCTGCTTGAGGCCGTGCTTGTCGAGTTCAGCCTTCAGATCTTCCGCTTTGAAAGGATACGGGAAGAGGTATTCGACATGAGTGAAGCCTGCTTTGGCGGCGAGGGCGAAGCGTTCCATGAAAGGAGCCTCGGTGAAGAGCATGGTGAGATTGGCGGCGAACTTGGGCATGGGTGTTTTAGTTGGGGGATGAGTTAGGTGAGTGGGTTACTGGGCCGTATGCATGTAGCGTGCAACGAGTCCGCAAAGAAAGATGATGATGCCTCCACCGATGCTGGTGGAAAGTCGGGCAAAGGGCATGAGCTGCATGCGCTTGGCAGCGGAGAGCACCGCGACATCGCCCGTGCCGCCCATGTCGGTCATGCAAAGGCCTGCGGTGATGGCGGACTCGATGAAGTGGAACCCCACGAGCCTGCCAACGAAACCGGCTCCGAGCACCGCTCCGACGACCACGGTGGCGCACAAAAACACATACTGCGGGGTGATAGACATGGCGATCTCTCCCAAATCCGTGAAGACGATGCCAATGGCCAGTAGAACGATGCCCACGAAGGCCTTGGCGACAAATTTGAACCACGAGTAGCAAGCGCTGAGTATGTAACTCGGGACGATGCCCGTGATGTTGCACACCGAGACAGCGAGCACCATCCAGCCTAGATTGTGCACACCCGGAGCAAATAGATTCACGATCTTTCCGAGCGCATAAAAGCCACAGGCCACTGCCGCGCCAATGACCAAGTTGACGGCGGAGAAATCAATCTTCGGCTCTTCCTGCATCAGTGTCTGATCACCCATGAGATTGCCATTGCCGCTCAGTTTAGGATAGCGTTTTCCCAATTGGTTTAGCAACGCCGCAGCGATGATCGAGAACACATTGCCCAGCACGACTGCTGGCACAAAGATGGACATGATTTGTTTGATGTCCTGTCCAGTGATGCCATTCACGACCTTGGACATCGGCACGGCACCCGCACCGATACCGCCGCCAAGAATAGGAAACCCAATGTTTAGCACCAGCTTCGCCCAGCCTTGGCCCGTGAGTAAGCCCACCAAGGCAAGCAGAGCACAACTGCCAAAGATCGCCCCCATCACAGGTGCCGCATAACGCAGTCCCGCTTTGAGCAGCAGCTTGGAGTGGATGCCAAAGATGGCTCCCGTGATCAGACTGCAAATGAAGAAGTCCAGGAAGTTGGTCCCTGACTCCTTCATGAAGCCGCTGAACGACTCCACAACCGGAGCCGACAGAACATTGAAATGCACCAAAGCGGCCCCCAGAAAAATCAACAGCAAGGGAGCCCCGCCGAGATAGTCTTTGAGAATCGGAATCCGATCCCCAAGTGGCTCGATGATGAAAGCCAGTGGCAGTAGCAAACAAGCCACACCAATGATCCCCGCAGGCATGACGCCCAGATACATGGCAGCAAAGCCAAGGCCGAGTAAGAGGAAACCAGGGCCACGAAGGAATCGTTTTTCAGGAGTGAGGTCGGTGATCATGAGGCGGGGATTTTTGGGTAGGAAAGGAAGCTGCTTATCCTTCTACTGGAGTTCTGCTAAATTGCGCCGTGGCTTGATGGTGGGATCGGGGACTGCTCTTGTTTTTCCATCTATTGGTTCGGGGGCTTCTTCGCCGCCTTTCTTTGGCTTTTTCTCTTTGGATTCAGGCAGGCTATCGACTTCATTCGTGGGCAGGAAGGTGCGCAGGTGGGCTTTGATGGCTTCGAGATCAGGTGACTTTTCGCTGGCGAGATTTTTCCATTCCATGGGGTCTTTTTCCATGTCGTAGAGTTCCTCCACCTCGCCGCCATAGGTGATGTAGTGCCACTTCTCCGACATCACGGAATGATTGCCTTTACCAGCAGTGGTGACGGTGGGTGTCCATGGCTGATCAGGATTTTCAAGGAGGGGTTTGAAGGACTTTCCTTCCAGCTTCTTGGCAGGTAGGCCGCAGAGTTCGATCAAGGTGGGATAGAGATCGAGCAGGTTCACATTGCGGTAGCAATCCTTTCGCGTGTCCATGCCTGGGACGTGAACGATGAGAGGCATCTGAGTGGCTTCCTTCCAAAGCGTGGCTTTACGGAAGCGGAGTTTTTCGCCGAGGTGCCAGCCGTGATCGCCCCAGATGACGACGATGGTGTTATCAGCATAAGGACTTTTTTTGAGGGCATCGAGCATCACGCCAATGCAGTCGTCAGCGTAGCTGCAGGCCGCCAGATAGGCCTGAACGGCTCGTTGATGCAGACCATACTCTTGCACCCAGAGGAAGTCCGCCTCGGGTTCAAATGGGCGCTTTCTTTTGGTGTGACCAATGTCATCCAGATCATCCATTCGAAACTCAGGCACTTTGATGCTTTGGAGTGGGTGCATGTCATAATACTCCTGCGGCACGAACCATGACAAATGCGGCTTGGAGATGCCTGCGAGCATGAAGAACGGTTTGCCGTGTTGCTCCTGCAGTTGATTCTCGAACCACTTCGCAGTGCGGTAGTCCTGGGTGAACTCTTTGCCCTTTTCCGTCACGCCCCAGGAGAACTCGGAGCCGCCGCCGACCTTGTGCTTGGGATTGTCGATCTTCTTGCCAGCGATGATGCCTTTGTTGCGGGAATAAACACTCTCATCCTTCTGGCCGCCGCGATTCAGTTCATCACCCCAGACATCATAGGCCCAGTGGCCTGAATCAAATCCGGCCGCGGTTTCATGCTTGTGGAAAATTTTGCCACTGGAGATCGTCGTGTAGCCGTTCTTGGAGAAATACTCTGGTAGCGTCGCATGCGTCTGCACGATGGTTGAAGACAGCATGTTGGTATCGTTGCCATACGCACCAGTGGTGCTAGGCCTGAAGCCAGACAACAAAGCCGATCTAGACGGACCACAAACCGGTCCTGCACAGCTTGCATTGCGAAACAGCATCGAACTCTGAGCAAGGCGATCCATGTTAGGCGTCTTGGCCTGAGGATTTCCGCCAAAGGCACCGACCCAGTCGTTGAGATCATCCACAGCGATCATGAGGATGTTGTAGGGTTTGGCGGGATCTGCGAGAGCGGGTGCGGCAAAGGCCAGGAAGAGAAAGGCGAGGTGTTTGATATTCATGGTGCGTTGGTTTGAATTTATCGGGTGACGCGATTCTGGAGCTCGCCGCGGGAGTCGAAATGTTCGAGGACCAGTTCGGCTCGGACACTGATGCGCAGGAAGCCGCCTTTGGGAGTTGGGGAGGTGTAGGGTTGCTTGACGAGCGAAAGCGGATCGGAGCCGTTCTTGGCACCGGGGGCGACTCCCATGCGTGAGTTTTCATCGTTCAAGGCAGTGGTGTTTGTGGAGTTATGAGCGAGACCTGCACCGCGTCGAGATAATGCACGGAAGGTGGCAGGGGGATGTCGTTGCGAGGCGCGACACCCAGGATGATCATGAGACTCTTCGAGTCCGGTGGTAAGTGCAGTTTCAGCGAGAAGGTGTGCCAGCCAGCATCTCCGGGTTCGACGTCGAATCGCTGAGTTTCAGAGACCGCACCGTTGCTCTCTGCTTTGGGCCAGAAGTTCTTTGTGGCCTGTTCGGGTGCTTCATCAAGGGCAAAGACACGCATCACATAGCGTGATTTGAGAACGCTTTTCTCGGCGCAGAAAGAGGCAGTCACCTGCACCTCGGCATCGCCATTCACATCGTGGACAGGCAACGAGCGGAGATCGAGCAACTGATAGACGCGAGAGGGACGGTTATTCAACTGTTCGTCCTTCGGAATGGGTTCCAAACGCAGCATGTGCAGTCCCTGCATCGGCTTCACATCGTCCTCCGCTGATACCACCCTGGCTGCATCCATGCCCCAATGCCCGACACCTTTCGGCAGGCCATCCTCGAGAGCCTGCTTCTCATTCTCCAGACCCGCGTCATAGATCACCAGCGGCGTCTGTTTCACACCCACACGCTGCGCGACAAATCCAAACACCACCGACGTGCAAAACATGCCAAAGACAAGGCCCGCCGCCGCTGCGGTGAGCGGACGCCAAGCATACCAGCGCGGTGTGCGCGCCTTCGGCATGGCGATGGTCGCTGCGGGCATGGGCGTCGCTTTCGCCACGGCGCTCAGGGCCACGTCGAGATTCATGTAGCGCACGTAGGCTTCGCGAAAGTCAGCGTCTTTGCGCAGGCTGACTTCGAGTTGGGCGAGTTCATCCGTGGAAGCCTGGCCATCGCGACAGCGGCGGATGATTTCAAAGCGGGGATCGTTGGTGTTCATGTCAGTTCCTCGGTAGCGAGCACCCGTCGTGTGCAGTCCATCAGAGTGAGTCGGATGCGGTGCAGAGTTTTGTAGAGAGCCATCGCCGTGCGCCCCAATTGAGTCGCGAGATGGTCAATCTTGATGCCGGGTGCATAGGCGGTCTGCACGAGATGCTGCTGATCATCCGGAAGCTTTTGCAGGCAGGTATCGAGGGCACGGCGCTCTGCTTCGAGTGAGTCTGAGTGTTCCAAGACGGTCTGCGAAAGCAAATCAAAGACCTCGTCGCCAAACGTGTGCCTGTCCCGTGCACGGTCTCGTCTAAAAGAGAGCGCCTCCATGCGTGCCACGCCAAAAGCCCAGCGACAAAAGGCCTCACTGTCCATGCCGGCATCAAACTTCCGCCAAAGCACCACCGCCACCTCCTGCATCACCTCCCGCTCCTCATCATGCGTGAATAGCAAGGATCGCACAAACACGCGCAAAGACTCCTCATGGCTCATAAAGAGCCGGAGAAAATGGTCATGCTGCTGGCGATCGGATTCCGTCATTCAACAGGGATGCTCCACGAAGCGGCCGACTTTGCCGGATTATTTTAGGGACGAGTGAAGAAACTTGGGGATGTCTGTTTTTGCGCCGCCGATTTGGCATTGCAGTCACTGAGATCGAAAGGGTTCCGTGAGTGAAAGGCAGTTATTCGATCGGTGTTCTCGTTTTGGACTTCGTAACATGGTTGGAAATGGATGACTGGACATTCTATGATTCTGGCTCTGAAATTTTCTTGCCATTAATCTTCTTACCCTTGGTTCAGAGCTGTTTTCAGTTCTACTCTGGCAGCTTGATGCTGAGGTCGTCGTCAAGGCGGCCTGTGAACTTCCAGACGCCTTCGATCTTGATGAGATCATCCACATCAATGGTGATCATGGTGCCGTCAGCGGTGCGGAGAAGGAGATCAATGTCGTCGTAGGCGGACTGCTCGACTGGTGCATCCTTGTCTACATCGAGATCCACTGATTGCAGTGTGAGTCCGGAGAGTTCACCGAAGTGCTTGGTGAGAAACGCACGCAACCGAGCCGCTCGTTCGGTGGTGTCTTCATTTTCATTCGTGCGATCCTTGATTTCGTCTTCGCCTTCTTCGGCTAGATCTTCCGGCGATAAGGTTTTGCCTTCCGCAGCGGCCTCGGCGGCTTCTTCAGCTTGTTTTATCTTTGCGAGAGCCTCAGGCGTGTGCCAGCAGCCGAGGAGTGCGGTATCGTCGGCACTTTTGAGGGCAGCGACGAGATTTTCAGCGAGCTTCTGCACCTCTGGTGGCACGGGCGTGTCCTTATCGGCGTGTGCCATGGAGCCAGAGAGAATGAGGAGTGTGGTGAGGATGGATTTGATGTTCATGTTTATTGGATGGGTGGGGTGATGGATTGATAAGTGGAGGAACTATTGCTTGCGGATGACGGCCAGCCAATCGTTAGCGTCGGGAGCGGTAAGCGTGGTATTTTTGCCACCTTGGATCTGGGTGTCTGCCGACTTCAATGCGCCACCTTCACGTGGATTGAACCAATGAAGTGTGAACGCGCCTTTTGCGGTAGAGAGATCAAGCTCGGTGCTGCCGCCGTTCGGGAGATAGACGAGGTAAAGCTCGCCTGCTTTGGCGAAACAGTATTTGTCATTGTTGTCCTTGGTGTTGCCGATGAGCGCGTTGCTGCTGGTCATCTCGGCAACGGGGATCTTTTCGTTGCGGAAGAAGTCGATGGCGATGCCGCAGTAGTCCCAGGATTTGTCGCGGCTGCGGAAGTCCTGACATACCAGATCGTTCTCGGGGAGCTTGTAGCCGAAGTAGTATTCCACGCCTGCACCACCGGCCATGAAACTGCCCCAGAGGGTGAGTTTGCGAACGTCATGCATGGTGTAGGCTTTGGAGGAAATGTAGCCTTCGCCTTTGGGACCTTTGGCGTCATTTTCCTCGGCGATTCCGCTATGGCCCTGGTAGCCTGGATCAGGTGGCACGCCGAGGCTAGCGGAGTTCTGCTCGTCATTGGCGACGACCCAGGGGCGACCCGCTTTGGCGGATTCACGAGTCCAAAGCAGCGCCTTCTGATGGGCGGCCTTCCAGGAGTTTTGCAGTGAAACGCCGGTGAGCAGCGACTTGTCACCCAGCAGCGGCTTATAGACCTGTTCCTGCTCAGGCGGGAAGGTGTGGAGGACGATGTGATGCTGATAAGGATCCGTGTCGTGGAGATACTTCACCATGTCCTGCACCTCTTCAGTGCTCTGCGTGTTTTCCTCACCGATGTTCCAGTTGAGGGCCAGGGCGTGGCCGAAGCGGGCGATGAGCTCGCGACAGTAGAGTTTCCGCTCGATACCGAGCTTGCCGCGATCGAGTGCCTCGGCCAACTTTCCATCCTTGCGGCCCATGCCGAGGCGTTCGTCGTCGGATTCGTTCTCCTGGAGTTTGAAGTGCAGGTAGAGGCCGAGAGTGGTCGCGTGATCGAAGACGATGCCCCATTGATCGAGCTTGGAGCAGTCGTAGTTCAGCTTGGCATCTCGGTCAATGAAGGGCCAAACGTTGTCGCCATCACCGGCGGCGTTGTAGGTGAGGAAGGAGAAGGCATTCACGCCTTTGCTGGCGAGGTAGTTGAGTGCGCCGATGAGTCCTTTTCCCTTACCGTCCTGCCACGTCGGGTCGCCTTGCTTCCAGTCGCCATTATGTGCACCCCAAGTCTTGAGCGGCACTTTGTCGGCTTTGACTGCACGGGTGTTATCGAAGTCGGTGAAGGCAAGCAGCGTCTCGGGTGAATCCGGGCCAGCTTTAAGGAAATACTCCTTTGATCCTGCAAACTGGAGGTGATGCTTGCCCACATAACTCAGACGGCCCTGACCGCGGAAATCGCGACCCGTTTTGTCTGTGGCGCTGATTTGAAAGGAGCCTTTGATACCATCAAAGGGAGTGAGGGGCTTGCCGCCACCTTCGAGAGCGGCGTTTTTACCGCTGGTGAAGGACACGCTGTAGTTCCATGTGCCTGCTTTGTCCGGTGAGAGGTGCGCCTTCCATTTTGTGCCGGATTCAGAGGAGGTTTCGCCTGCGTTGCCATCGGCGGCGAAGTAGCCGGGGACGGTGTATTCTGGCGTGCCGCTTTCGTGCGTGAAAGTTACGTTGAAGGCGAGGTCGGTGAAGGGATTGGGCTTGTCGTCACTCTCTGCGGCAAACGGACCATCGAGTGAGAGCGTGACCTTGTGCCATTGCTTGAGTTCGCCGGTGACCGTGGCGGTGGCGTTGCCATCGGGTTGGCGGGGGACGGGTTTAAACTGAGTTTGGATGACGGGTTTGTCGGTGTTTCCTGAAACGGCGAGGACGCCGTTGTTCCCTGTGGGTAAGCCTTTGCGGAGGCTGATTTGATCCACCTCGGCTCCGTCTTCACGCATGGAGAGCATGAGCGTGTGTTTGCCGGGCTTGTCGATGTCGAGCCAGAGCTGCATCGGCACTCCTGTGTGCTCCTTTTCGGTGCGTTGTTTGCAGTCCCAGTTCCAGCCGTTTTTCTTGATGGTCTGCCAGCGCTTGCCGCTGTCCGGCCACTGACCATCGAGGCCAAAGTGCAGGCCGTTGTCTTCACTGCCGCTCGACCAAGTGCGTGCCCAGACGTAGTAACGACCGGGTTCTTTGACGTCGATCTCATACTCGACCACGGCCATGGCTCCGGCTTCGTCGGTGAAGTTTTCGCCTTTGATGAGTTTGTCATCGTGCGTGACTCGTGTGTCGGGCAAGGCTTCAATGTAGCTGCCACCGCTTGAATCAGGGCGCTCCTTTTTGATCTCCCATTTGCGTTTGTCGTCGTGGGTCTGTTTCACGAAGCTTTCGGCCTCGATGGTGATTTCGGACGGGGATGCGGCGACAGGAATGTCGTCTTTCCCGAGCGCGGCGGTGGCGAGGAGGGCGAAGAGTAGGATGTTAGTTTTCATGGTTTTGATTTGAGAGTGATTTTGCCGCCTTCTTCGCGGTGTTCGGCGCTGTTGATTCCGGTGACATCGTCAAGCGTGACGGTGCCAGTCTGGCGGGTGTGGAAGGTGACGTTGTTGATGCTGAGGTTGCGGCCTGTGAGTTGAGCGGTGCCGTTGATGCTGGCTTCACCTTTGGCTTTCTCGGGTTTCCACTTCAGCGGGCGACCGAGGTGCACATTTTCGAGATCGAGATGGGCGTCGTTGTTGAGGTCGAGGGTGGTGCAGCCGAGTTGCAGAGCGTGTTCGCCTTCACCGCTCGGCTCATGGTGAGATTGCCGTATTTGACAGGCGTGGCGAGGTCGCTGCTGAGGGTGAGCTGGCTTTGGATGTTGTGGCCGAGGAGTGAGGCGAGAAACTTGGGGCAGTCTCCAAACTCGAGATCGAGCGGCGGGCGGTCTTGATTGATGTCGAAGACGAAGACGAACCAATGATCGGGCACGGTGAATCGTTCCAGCGTGAGCTTGTATTTCACGCCGGGGAGATTGCTGCTATCAAAGGTGCGTGTGATCGGGGTTTTCACCGGGAGATCGAGTCGGGCCTTGCCGCCGTTTTTGGCATAGACACTGATGGCGAGAGGGAAGTCCGAGTCGATGAGGGTGACATCGGCCTGACCTGAAACAATGACGGCATCGGGTCGCGGGCCAGCGTGCAGTCGCACGGCATGGAAGCGCGATGGCTTGTCGTAGGCGCAGTTCACGCCGTAGCTGTATTGAATGGTGGTGTCCTCGGCTTCCCATGAGCCACCGTGCAAAAGGATGACGGTGTGCACGGGTGCTCCGCCCTTGTTTTCACTGCCACCGAGGATGGCGCGTTTGGTGACGAGGGTGCCATTGTCTTCGAGCTTGATCTGATGCTCTCGCGAAAATTTGCCGAGCACTTCGAGCGTGGCGTCTTCGAGCGTGAGTTTGCCTCCATCGCGGATGATGATGTTGCCGTTCACTTTTTGGGTGCGTCCTTTGATGACCTCCTGCGTGGTGATGAGCCAGTCGCCCTCGCGGATGTCACTACCGATGCTAGCGGTCGGTGCCTTGCTAGCGGTGATTTCAGCGACCTTGCTGTGAAACTCACGTTTGCGCTTGGAACTGAACACCCAGTGGGTGGGCATGGATTGATAGCCTTCTTCGAACGGTTCATCGTTGCGCCGCCAGTCGAACCATCCCCAGGAAATGTGGGCGGCGGTGCAGGTCTGCAGTCGTCCGTCGGAATCAGCGAAGTCGTTGTGGTCGTCTTCGTTGATGATGAGCGGGATCTTGTGCTCTGGAGCGAGTGCGCGTGTCGCAGCAGCTTTGTCGAGCAGTGCCTTTGCTTCGGGGAAACCATTGCCATGAAGCAGGATGAAATCAGAAGCGCGGACGACCTCAGCGGTGGGCATGACTTTGACAGGAAAGGAAGTGCCGACGAGCAGGCGTCGGCCATCGGCAGACTTGGTGTCGCGAACACGGGCGATCAGTTCGTGAACGCGGGCAGGGCGCAGGATCTCGGGTCGATAGCCGGGATTGGATTCGTTGTTGATCTCGACGGGCACATTCTTCCAACCGCCATCAAGCAACCATTTGGTGAGCGCATCGGTGGCGCGGATGCAGTTTTCATCGGTCTTCAAACGACCGGATTGACCGAAGTAAAAATAGCCAACAATGGGCACCATGCCGAGGCGGTCAGCTTCATCGAGCACACGCTTCATGCGATCGGTGAAGGCAGGGCGAAGCGTGCCATCGCTGTTGAAGGGATGATTCTCCCAGGGCTGCCCTTTGGAGTAGCCTTCGGGGGAGCCGCCCTGGAAGTTCAGGGTGATGCCGAGCACGCCATGAGCCTTCATTTCCGGCATGGCGGCGATGAACTCGTTGACGTTGCGCTCGGGGTCCCACTTCTTCTTGTCAGGATAGGCCCAGCGCGTGACGGTTTCGGGATTGAGATCGTCAAAGGCCGCGTTGACGACACGGTTGTTAAACAGCAAGCCTTCGATGCGATGACCATTCCAGCTGCGGCCTTCATAAGTGGGCTTGCCATTGATGTGGATGTCGTCGCCTTGAATGGAGACGGTGGTTTTGCGAGCGGGAGCTTCGGTCTTCGGCGCGGGCACAGCGGCAGCCGCAGTTGCCTTCTGTGCAACACACAGTGGGCAGAGGATGCCGAAGCTGACGAAGAGCAGCGAAATGAGATGTTTCATGCTGGGTCAACGGAACGATAGGCTGCGATGAGGGCGGCTTCGCCTTCTTTGCCGGGTTTGGCATTGCCGTGCTCCATGCCGATGACGCCACTGAAGCCCTTGCTTTTGATATGGCTGAAGACTTTGGAGTAGTTGATCTCGCCCGTGGTTGGCTCTTTGCGGCCCGGATTGTCGCCGCTTTGCAGGTAGCCGATCTCATCCCAGCAGGCATCGATGTTGGGGATGAGGTTTCCTTCTTCGATCTGCATGTGGTAGATGTCGTAGAGGATCTTGCAGTGCGGGCTGTTCACGGCGCGGCACACGGCATAAGCCTGATCGGAGCGAGTGAGGAAGACACCACCGTGATTGGTCTTCGTATTGAGCGCCTCCAACACCATGACGACATCATGCGGGGCGATGACATCGACGCAGCGGCGCAGCAGGTCGATGACATTGGCAAACTGATGTCCCTCGGCGAGTCGCGGGCCGCCGTATTTGTTCCACTTTGGATCATCCTTCTGCTGCTGATCCACCGAGCCTGGAACCACGGTCATCCATTTGGCTCCGACGCGTTTAGCGATTTCGACGGCGTTCTTCATCGCTGCGAGCACCTCGGCTTGATAGTCGTCGCGCTTCTTGGTGAACACTGGACGATCAAAGTCGGAGAAGGCAATAAAGACGCCCATCTGCATTTTCTTCTCCGCGAGAAGCTTTCCGATTTTATCCTGCATCTCCGGTGTTTCCTGAGAGAGCGGATTGTGCTCCCAAGCGGTAAAGCCTTGGTCAGCAGCAAAGCGAATCTGATCGAGAACATCCGCTCCTGCATGATTCTTGAACATGTCAGGATGCGGCGCGTAGCCGAGAGCGAATCGCTGTGCCGCGGACTGTGCTCGGAGGGGTGCTTGAGTCAGCAGGGCACCCGCAGCCAAGGCAGATGTGGAGAGAAAGTTTCTTCGGGTTGTGGTGTTCATGGGTGGGGTGTCATTCTGAAGGGTTGATTGTGATGCATGTGACTTAGTCGGCCCTGGAAAGCCTCTGCACGGCATCCGTCAGCGCCGTGGGGCCGCCGACGTTGCCGGGGAAGACGATGTAGGCCATGCCGGGGAAGCGAGTTTCATCACCGACCCGCCACGTCGGCACTCCGGGCAGAATTTGCCCAGCGACGATGCCGCGTTTGAGTCCGAGTCCCTTCGTGGCGACATCGCTGGAAGTGATGCCGCCTTTGGCGATGAGATAACGCGGTCGCACTTCGAGCCGCTGCACGATCTCGACGAGGGCGGCCGAAACACTGTTGCCGATGCGAAGGTTGGAAGCGGCATCATCGCCGGTGATGAGCGCGCGACTTGTGAAGACGACGACATCACGACTCGCTCGCATGGCGTCATGAATAGTCCTCATGGCGTGAGCGATGCCTTTACTGCGCCGGGTCTCATCGAGCAATGCAGGCACCGGCAGCTCGATGCGATCGATACGGGTGTTGTCGAGCAGATGCGTGAGTTGCTCCGTCGTCTTCGGGACGTAGCTGCCGACGACGATCAAGCCTCCACCCGTGCCCTTCGTATTCAAATCATCGGCGGTGAGCAATGGCCGCGTCTCCAGTCCAAGGCGGGCTGCCACGATCTGCGCGGCACTGCGGAGCAGGTAACGTCGTCCGCCCTTCTCTGCCTGGAGCAATCCGAGTGCAAAGACGTCCATGTCTGAAAGCGCCGCCGCATTGACGATGCACACGCTGCCCTTGGCGAGATTCATCAACTGCTCCGCGACAGCGTCCGCGCCGCCAACGCGAATCGTCTCCAGTGACACGGACGCGACTTCGCTCGAGGTCACTCGGCCCTGCGTCTTTTCCTCGACCCACTCGCGCAAGTTCGAGTGCGTGTAGCCGAACACCGCGTCCTTGGCAAAAGGCGTCTCGGCGGCAGGCGTGAGCTTGTCTCCTTCGGCGACGTAGTGGACATCGTTGATCGTGTAGCGACCACCGGCTTCGAAGTAAGGAATGATCAGCGTGGCATCGAAGGGACCGAGTTCCTCCGCCAGCACATCCGTCTCCAACGGGAAGTGTCCGCGAAGCGTCGAATCACTCCGACTCACGACGGTGAAAGGCTTGCCACCCGCGGCTGCACGCAAGTTGGCTGCAATCTCCTGATTCAGCGCTTTTGCATCCGCAGCGACGAGGCTGCGCGAGTTGGTGAGGATGTAGAAACATGAACCTAGCTGAGCAAACTCAGTCCGCAGCGCTTCGACTTCCAAAGTCGTCAACACCGGCACCTCATGCACCGTCTGCGTGCCCGTGGGATCGTCATCGAGCACCACGAGCTTGTGCTCCGGACGCGCTGCGAGCAAAGCGCGGATGAGAGGCTTCACGTCTCCCGCCTGCGGAGGAGGCAGGGCGGCAAAGACGGCAGATTTGGAAAGGGGCGCGCTCATTTATTTGCCTGTGACCTCCACTTGCACGTTTTGAGTAGCTACCATGTCGAAGAACAGAGCGCGCTTCCCTTGAGTTCCTTGATGCGGTGCTGCACCTGTCGGCACGGGCGCTCCCGCCATGGCTTTACCCACATCTTCCACCTTCAGGCAGAAGTGATGCAAACCGGGGCCGTTCTTGGCGAGCCAGGCTTTCAGTGGATGATCAGGCGTTAGCGGTTCCACGAGTTGCAGATGCACATTGCCCATGTCGAGGTGGGTGAGTCGCACGGTGCCGCCGTTGACGACTTCGCTGCAGAGAAAGGGAAAGCCCATCGTGTCGCGCCAAATTTTGAGGGCTTCCTCGGTGTCTGGCACGGCGATGGCGAGGTGATCGAGTCCTTGGTGTTTCATGTGTTGGCGATTTTGTAGGCGTCTTCGACGAGACGGGCGGTGGTCAGATAGGCGCGGCCTTCGCTCTCGGCTGGCTTTCCGGTGCGCAGGCAGTGAATGAGATGTTGCTGGGTGGCTAGAACGCTATCGCCTTTGTATCCGAGCGACGGCGGCGTGAAGTCGAGGCGTTGATCGTTGGAATAAATGTCTCCCTCAGGCGAGATGCGTAGCGTGCCGCTTTCACCTTCGATGATCATACTGCCCATGGCCACAGGCGAGGGCACGGGACCCGTGTGTCGATCCCCATGGATGAAGCCGGTGGCACCGTTGGCAAATTGCACTTCGATCTCCGCCCAGTCATCTCCGGCAATCACGGGATTCACGCGGCGAGTCTCACATGCGGTGATGCTCAGTTCACCAGCGAGGCAGCGGAAAGTGTCCAGAATGTGGACCAGGCTCTCATAGATAATGAGACGTGGCATCTCGCGGAAGTAAGGCTGCGCGGCATAGGGTTCGGGGCCGTTGCCATCGCCGGTGCGCCAGTCGAAGGAAAGATGCCGCAGAGGGCCGATGACACCGGTTTGGATCAGGCGCAGTGCTTCACGATACCAAGGCTGCCAGCGCCAGTTCTCATGAATCAAAAGCCTCACACCGGCAGCCTCACAGGCCTCACACATGGCGATGCTGTCCGCCAACCTTGGTGCCATGGGCTTTTGGCAAATGACCTGTGCTCCGTGTTGCGCCGCCAGTTGAGTAAGCGCGAGATGCGTGTCAGGCCGTGTGGCGATATCCACAAAGTCCGGCTTCTCGTTTTTCAGCATCTCCTCCGCGCTCATGTAGCTGCGCGGAATGCCGTGCTGAGCCGCGAACTGGGCTGCTTTGCCAGGCAACGGATCAGCCACAGCGACGATGGCGACACCCTTCATCCGCATCCAAGCTTCGGCCTGAAAGCCAGCGAAGAAGCCAGCTCCGATGATGACTCCGTTGAATGTTAGATCATGCGGCATCATGGTTTCACAGCAGGCCAGGTTAGTTTTTCCAGGGTGGATTGCTCGACGTTGCCGCCTCGATTGGTGCAGCCTGCTACGAAATAGAGATCATCTTTCACCAAGGTCGCGCCGCCGCTGTGGCGTGGTTGACCCATCGGAGGCAAGGTTTCCCAGATTCCCGTGGAGGGAGTCAGGGCTTCGACTTCAGCATGTGCCGCGCCTTGCGTGCCGCTCTCGCCGCCCATGACGATGACTCGGCCATCATGCACCACGGTGGGTGCTCCGGCACGCGGGGTGGGAATCGGTTTATCCAAGGTGCTCCACTGACCTGCCGCGATGTCATAGACGTCCACTTCAGGAATGGTCAGATCAAAGACGTGCTTTTGCTCTGCGTGAGTGCGACGACCTCCAGCGGCGATGATTTTTCCATCCACGAGTCCTGCTTGAAAATGATCTCGAGCATGAGGTGCGTCTGGCAATCGCTTCCATTCACCTGTTTTCAGATCGAGGCTGTCCAGCCAGGGCACAAAGCCATTCCAATGCCCGTTTGTATTGCCACCCACCATGTAGAGTTTGTCACCATCTAAAACGCAACCTGCTGCACCTCGTCTGCGGTTTTCCGGGATCTCGGCACCTTTAGTCCAGGTATCCGTGGCTGGCTCATACCACCAGAGATTGGGCACGGGTTGTTCTTTGGGGAAGCCGCCAGTCAGAGCGCCAAACAAGGCGATCTTATGGCCCACCGTGGTGGCTGCAAAGTGGTGGATCTGCATAGGCGGCATGGCTTTGGCAGTCCATTGGTTAGTTGCAGGATCAAAGGCCTCCACTGGCTTCATGCCGCGTCCACCGATGAGATAGAGCACGCCATCCACTGAAGCCGCTGAGGTCTCGTGCCGCGCCGTGCAGGTGTTCACAGGCGTGACGGTCTGCCAACCTGTGAGCTGTGTGGCGGCGATGACGCTGGAGAGCAGCGCCAGCGTCAATGAGGCAGGAATGATGGAGCAAAAAGAGCGACTCATGAGCGAGATAGGACGTGTTTGTTGTTAGCCAGCAGCCAGCAAATGAGGCTGAGCATGCTGAGCGCTGCGGCAGTGTAGAAAAAGGCGACAGTGCCTCTCGAAGTCTCCGGCAGATAGGCAAAGGCCAG
>JAPLUM010000779.1 GCA_026397605.1 Verrucomicrobiota bacterium
AGAAAGACGACAGCATGGTCTGGATTTTGGATGTCCATACGTCGGGTCGCTATGAGGTCAGCGTGGATTATACCTGCAAAGTTCCTGATGCAGGTTCGACCCTTGAGCTTAGTTTTTTAGATGCCAAATTAAACGCGAAGGTCGCTCCAGGTTGGGACCCTCCGCTTTACACCAACCAAGACACCTTGCCGCGTCCTGACGGTGAGAGTCAGATGAAGGACTTCCATACACTAAAACTAGGTGACATGACTTTGCCCGCAGGGCAGGGGACTTTGATGTTACGTGCGATCGAGATTCCAGGGCAATCGGTCATGGATGTGCGTCGTCTGACTTTCACACTTCTCCCCTGAGTCATCCTTTGACATGCCTTTTTGCCAGATGAAACGATTCCTCCTTTTGATAGCTACACTAAGCCTGCCACTGATGGCGGCTGATAAGCCTAATATTCTTTTCATTGCCATTGATGATCAAAATGACTGGATCGGTCACATGGGTGGGCATCCAATGGCTAAGACGCCCAATCTAGACAAACTGGCTGCTCGTGGCACCAGCTTTCTGAATGCGCATTGCAACGCGCCACTTTGCAATCCTTCCCGCACTAGTTTGCTGTTAGGGATGAGACCCACTTCCACCGGCATCTATGGTCTATCACCTTGGTTTCGCACAGTGAGGGAATTGAAGGATCGCGTGGCTTTGCCGCAGCACTTTGCTAACCATGGCTACAGCAGTGCCGCGACGGGAAAGATCTATCATGGTGGCACCGGCAGTGGTGCTGGGAAAGGGAAGGGGAAGAAAGCTTCTGAATCTGAGGATCAAAAGCCCGAATTTCAACTGACCGGACCTTTCGGTGGTGTCGGCTCAAAGCCGCCGCAGAAGCTGATCCCAGCTACGCCGATGGGAAACAATCCACTCATGGACTGGGGTGTCTGGCCTCTGGACAATGATGACACTGGCAAAGGCGATTACCAGGTCGCTAGCTGGACCGTGGATCAGATTAAGAATGCTCCAAAAGATAAGCCCTTCTTCCTGGCCGCAGGTTTCTTTCTCCCGCACGTTCCCTGCTATGCCACTCAGAAGTGGTTCGATCTCTATCCCGATGATGATAGCGTGTTGCCGAAGATTTTTGAAGGTGATCGTGACGACACGCCTCGCTTCTCTTGGTATCTGCACTGGGAACTTCCAGAGCCACGTCTGAAATGGATCAAAGAGAATAACCAGTGGCGGAATCTCGTGCGCAGTTATCTTGCCTGCACAAGTTTCGTGGATGCACAGATTGGTCGTTTGATGACCGCTTTGGATGAGGCTGGTATTGCCGATAACACCATTATTGTTCTTTGGGGAGATCATGGTTGGCATCTCGGTGAAAAAGGCATCAGTGGCAAAAATACACTTTGGGATCGCGGCACAAAAGTCCCTCTGATCTTCGCTGGACCTGGGGTGAAGCCGGGTCAGCGATGCATGCAACCGGCTGAGTTGTTGGACATCTATCCGACCCTCATCGAGCTAGCGGGTGTGCCCGCTCGCAGTGACTTGGAAGGGCTTAGTCTGACACCTCAACTTAAAGATGCTCAGACCACTCGGGAACGTCCAGCGATCACCAGTCATAATCAGGGCAATCACGGAGTTCGCAGCGAAAATTGGCGCTACATTCACTACGCTGATGGGACGGAAGAACTCTACGACATGAAGAATGATCCTCATGAGTGGCATAATCTTGCAGGTAAACCCGAGCATGCCGACATCATCAAAGAGCATCAAAAATGGCTGCCCAAAGTGGATCTCCCACCAGCGCCCAATAGCGCTAGCCGTGTGCTCACCTATGATCCTAAAACCGATGAAGCTACCTGGGAAGGCAAGACCGTGAAACGTGGTGATGCGATTCCTGAATGATCTTCTTTGCTATCTACCCATGAAATCACTGACTCTTTTTCTTTTCCTTGGTCTCTCAGGCCTGCTCTCTGCTGCCTCACAACCCAATGTTATCCTCATGCTCGTGGATGACATGGGGGTGATGGATACATCATTGCCATTTCTCACAGATGCTGCGGGTAAAGCGAAGCGTTATCCGCTGAATGACTTTTATAGGACGCCCAACATGGAGCGCCTAGCTGCACGGGGTATTCGCTTCAGTAACTTCTGTGCCATGAGCGTCTGCTCTCCTACCCGCATCTCCATCATGACGGGACAAAATGCTGCACGTCATCGCACGACAAATTGGATCAATCCCGATAGTAACAATGCCGGTCCTCAAGGCCCAGCGGAGTGGAATTGGCAAGGCCTCAAAAAGGGTGATGTCACCCTGCCAAGCCTGATGCAGGGCAAAGGCTATCGGACGATTCATGTCGGTAAAGGCCACTTTGCTCCGAGGGCCTTTGATGGAGCCAATCCGCAAAACATTGGCTTTGATGTTAACGTCGGTGGAGGCTCAATCGGAGCACCAGGAAGCTATTACGGCACTAAAAATTTTGGTGGTCTTCCAGACTCTGAAAAGGGTAAGAAGTCCAAGAGGGCGGGCTCAGCTGTCCTTGGTTTGGAAAAGTACCATGGGCGAGACATCTTCCTAACCGAAGCTTTGACCTTGGAAGCGAAATCGCATCTCAGTGATGCGGTGAAAGCAGATAAGCCATTCTTCCTCTACTTTGCCCAATACGCGGTTCATAGCCCGCATCAGTCCGATCCACGTTTTGCAGCAAACTATGCCAACAGCGGTCAACCACAGCAGGCGCAGAACTTTGCCACGCTTGTCGAGGGCATGGACAAGTCCTTGGGAGACATGCTGGACCATCTAGATGCACTTGGAGTCGCAGACAATACACTGGTCTTCTTCCTCGGTGATAACGGCAGCGACGCACCGCTCGGTAATGAGCACGCTGTTGCTTGTGCCGCACCCTTGCGTGGCAAAAAAGGATCCCATTATGAAGGCGGCATGAGGGTCCCTTTTATTGCCGCTTGGGCTAAGTCTGAAGCGGGTAATGCCAATCAAAAACGGCTACCTATCGCTGCTGGCGCGATCCAAACTCAGCAAGCCGCTGTCCATGACATGTTCCCCACGCTTCTCAGTTTGATCGGTGCGGATGCACCTGCTGCCCATTCAGTGGATGGGAAAAAGCTGGATCTGCTTCTCACCGCTAAGCCGGATGCTTCACGCCAGGAAACCTTCTTGATGCATTACCCGCATGCTCCACACCGTACCGATTATTGGACGAGTTATCGCGAGGGCGAGTGGAAGGTGATTTATCATTACTTCCCGACTGAGGTTTCTGCGGGGAGCCACTATCAGCTCTTTCATCTGAAAGCGGATCCTTTTGAGCAAACTGACCTGGCCGCATCCAAACCAGATGAACTCAAGCGCCTCATGCAAGGCCTGATCACTGAGCTTGATGCGCATAAGGCCGTCTATCCCAAAGACCTGAAAAGCGGCGCCGTGGTAAAGCCTCAATTGCCTTAACCCATCCGCTTCATCTGATGAGGGAGTTGCTTTGAAAGTGTGCTTTCAAGATGCTCAAGGAATGTCAATGAGAGTCTTTGAAAGATACAATCCGCTCTCCAATTCTCTGGCATGAAGCACTACAAAGTTCACCACTGCACCGAATCCTGTCCTGTCTGGTCTCAGGCCGAGGTGCTGACTGATTTTACTTTCCCATGGGAAAACCGAGCTGTCCCAAAAACGGAGTTCCGTGCTCTTTGGGATCAAACGAATCTGCATTTTCGCTTTGATTGCCAGGACTATGATCTGGTCCTGCCTGATGGTGCCACGGTTAAAGATCGCGCGCTCGGTTCAGATCGCGTGGAGCTGTTCTTTACTCCAGATTTAAATCTCAGACGGTATTTTTGCCTTGAGGTCACACCTCGCGGAGACGCCCTGGTTTATGCTGCTAAATTTTACCGTGAGATTGATTGGGAATGGAACTGCGCGGGGCTCGATATCGACGTGCATATCCAAGGCAATCAGTATTCTGTTACAGGCCGTATTCCCCTGAAAACGCTTCGTGAACTGAATGTTTTGAAGCCTGAATCGAAGGATTTTTTCGCAGGCGTCTATCGCGCTGAATTCTACCACAAAGCAGATGGCAGTATCCACGCCGGTTGGATGCCATGGGTGAATCCAGAGACCGATAAACCGGACTTCCACGTGCCGGCATCTTTCGGCATGTTTGACCTCGTGGGAGGCAGGCTATAGCCGCTGATTGACCATCTGTAGCCGCTGACTTCGTTTGCGGTTTCGTTGGAGTAGGCCCGGTATTCGAGGGGGTGATTTTTGTCCTTTTTTAATTTCACTACATTTGTAGTTGATTATTCACGACAAATGTAGTGAAATAATTGTATTATGTCACCGCCTGATATCTCTGAATCTGAATGGTCCATCATGGAAGCTCTCTGGGAATCCTCCCCGCAGACAGCTTCTGAACTCACCAAGACCCTACGCCCAACCATGAATTGGGCAGAAAATACCGTTCGCACGCTGCTCACTCGCCTGCTGGATAAAGGCGCGCTGAAAGCGGATGAGAATGCTTTGGGTACGCGCACCTACCTGCCAGCGGTCAAGCGCGAGTCCTGTGTGCGAGCCGAAGGTGAGTCTTTCATGCAGCGAATTTTCGGTGGCGCAGCCAAACCGCTGCTCGTCCACTTTGCTCAGAATAGCAAGCTCACCGCCGAGGAGGTGCGCGAGTTGAAAAAGATCCTCGATCAATCACTCAAATCCTAATTCACCATGAACACGCTCTCACAGATCTTTGATTGGCTACTGATCGCCAGCTTTCGCGCTTCCGTAGTGACTCTTGGCGTCTTGCTGATTCAGTGGGGCTTTAAACGCCAGTTCTCAGCCCGGGCACGCTATGCCTTGTGGCTTCCTGTGCTCTTTGTGTTGCTAACACCCGTGTTACCAAAGAGCCGATGGAGCCTTGAAAACTTCTTCATGCAGTCTGCACAGCCCTCTTACACGCCGCTGGTCACAGAAAGCCCGGCACTGGACGTTTCGATGCCGGAAAAAGTCGGCAATACATCACTGCCAAAACCTGTCGATTGGCTTACAATTGGACTTGGGGTCTGGTTGAGCGTCTCTTTTGGTTTGTTGTTTTTCTCTGGAATTTCCTTCTTTCGAACGCTGCGCCGCTTCCATAATACGCGTATTCCACTGAGTGATGAATGGACCGCTGAGATTGCACACTTGGCTCACGAAATTGGTTTGATTCGAGCGCCTCGTGTGTGGTGTAGCACGGCGGTCACTAGCCCCGCTGTT
This sequence comes from Verrucomicrobiota bacterium, assembly GCA_026397605.1. GTDB lineage: Bacteria > Verrucomicrobiota > Verrucomicrobiia > Verrucomicrobiales > Verrucomicrobiaceae > Prosthecobacter. Next base: position 5,240 of record JAPLUM010000779.1, read on the forward strand.
ACTGGATTTTGGCGGCCAGTCTTGCTACGCCGCCTGTGACGCACAGGTGCTTGAAAATGCTCAGCCACACCGCCGCGTTGAGTACGGTCACGCCTTGCTAAAGGCCGAAACATCCTTCTCACCGCTTCACCTCAGTCTTGGCTTCGTCGGGCTCTTTCAGCGCGGCGCAGCTCTTCGCTCCCGCATTCAATCCATCGCCAGTCATCACCAACCCCACCCAGCCATGACACTAACGACAATCGCCAGCATTGGTCTTCTAACCTTCCTAGGCATCACCAGTGCCGAGGAGCCTTCTAACCTCATTGGAAAAACGGATTTCCGTCCGGGTGACAGCATTCACATCACCGCTGTGCAGCGCGGCGCCGGTTTTCTTACTGTCACTGCGGACTACGAGCTGGCTAGCGAGCCTGAAGCCAAAATCTCTCTTTTTATCACGGTGACGAAAGGTGATGGCAAATCGAAGATCGTCGCATCGCAATATAAAAAGATCAGTAAAGGCAAAGGCACTGTCACCTTGCATCACCCCGCCGTTAGTGAAGGAATGCCGCATGTGTCCTTTTATCCGAGCGGCGGCGGTAGTTCGTTTGGAGGTGTCTACTTTGGCACGCAGGCAGAGGCGGACGCCTCCCAGAAGATGACAAAGAAGGCGCAACCTCATATAAACCCGATTGAAACCAAGCTGAAGACGATTGTTTTACCAAGCGTGATTTTTAGCAACGCTACCGCTGATGAAGCGGTGGATTTTTTGCGCATAAAAAGTCGTGCTCTTGATACCTCCACCACCGAACCAAAAGGTGTGAACATTCTTCTGCAGTCCCGTGACATGGCCTCTTCATCGATCACGCTCGATCTTCGTGACGTCACGCTTGGTGAGGCCATTCGCTACGTCGCTGATTTAGCGGGCTTGGAGATGCGTTTGAATTCATCTGCTGTTCTTTTGGCAACGAAAGGCAGTCCCGTACAACCTTCCATGGAGGCTGAAGATGCGTCACCAATCATCCTACCAAAGGCTGAGTTTCACGAGGCTACGATTGACGAAGCCATTGCCTTTATTCGAATCAAATCACGTGACATCGATCCGGCTAAAAAAGGCATCAACGTTCTGCTCAAGCCTGGTGTGACTGGA
>JAPLUM010000783.1 GCA_026397605.1 Verrucomicrobiota bacterium
CTTCATCCGCTCCCTGGCAGCGCGTTCTCCAGCCGCTGGAAGATTTGCCGAAGTCTCTGCCAGCCCCCAATGAGCTAGGGTTGGCGGCAACAAACCGGTGATCGTAGCAGCTGGGGCAGCACCGAGCGACTTAGGCCTGCCTAAGGGTGCTATTTTATCCAAAGAAAGCCAATTCCGCGAATAAGGCGTGTACACGCGATACGGCCCACCACTGCCTGTCTGAACCTCATCCGCCTCATGCAAAACGCGATCTTTGGAGCCATGAAAAGCCACCGCATATTTCGCGCATACGGTCTGCACCCTGCGCTCCATTTCCCGGCCGTACGGGTCATAATCTCGATTAAAGTAAACGGCGTTGGCCTTTGTCTCTAGAATCAACTTCTCGATTTCAAAATCAGCCTGACCAGCGCGCAGAATAAGCCTGCTCCCAATAGCTTCCAGATTCTTCGAAAGGGCTTCCAAACAACCAGCTAAAAATTGTTGTCGGATACTACCAGTCCATTGATGCGTTTTTTTCCAATCACTCAGCACATAGACAGGCACCACCTGAACGCCATCCTTCACTGCAGCATTGAGGGCAGTGTTATCCGTGAGTCTTAAATCTCTGCGGAACCAGTGGATGACAGTAGCATATTTTGACATGGGCACTTATTACGATTGCCGCAGGTTTCTAGGCGAGAAGGTTTACTTCAGCTGTGCACAGACTTGTTTGAGAATAGCTTCTTGTTTCTGAGCCATTTCTTTGGCCTCGGACTCTTCATGGTCGTCCCAACCTCCTAGATGCATCAGGCCATGAATCAAATACAGAGCCAATTCCTGATCCAGCGGCTGCCCATGCTCACTCCCCTGTCGAATCGCAGTGTCTGCGCTAACGAGAATTTCGCCATGATGAAAAGTGATGACATCTGTCGGTGTCGGATCATCTAGAAATTCAGCGTGAACACGGCTGATCTCTTCGTCGCTGATGATGGTGAACTCAATCTCCTCCAGACTGACCAGAGGCGCATCAGGGGACTTTGCTTCAACGACACAGAGAGGCAGTGCGGCTTTGACGACTTTTCTTAGCCAAGGAAGGTTTGGCTTATGCTGCCGCTGACGATTGTAGAGCGTGAGCAAAGGCATCACGCAGCAGACGCAGGTGGTTTCCGCGTTGGACGCTTCTTTTTCTCTTGGCCGTCCGGCCCCAGGCTCGTCGTGTAAGGAGACTGCAAGACCATGGTGCGCCCATCTTGGACTCCGGAAGAATTTGAACTGGTTTCCTTATTCAAATTAAAGGACGTGGTTGGCGTCTCTGTGGCCTTCTGATACTTGATGCGACTATGCATCATGCTTAGCAGCGTCTTCACAAAGCTTGCTTTCACCTTGGCCAACTCGGCAATGGTCAAATCACATTCATCAAGCTGCCCATCGAGCATGCGATTCTGCACCAACTCATCGACCAAAGTCTCCACACGGGAAGCATTTGGTTTCTCCAGAACTCGAGAGGCACTCTCCACGGCATCGGCCAATGAAATGATGGCTGATTCCTTGAATTGAGGTCTCGGACCGGGATATCGGAACACCTCTTCACTCACCTGAGGCACGTCATCTTCCTTGGATTTACCTTCTTCGACTAGGCGCAAGATGTGCGCTTTTTGATCAAGTGCACGCTTATAGAAATACCACGCCAAGGAGGTGCCGTGATGCTGCTCGATCACGTCAATGATACTGCAATTGAGCTTATGCTTGATCGCCAAATCCACACCGTCTTTGACATGGGCAATCAAAATCAGCGCACTCATCCGGGCAGTTAGATCCTCATGCGGATTAATCGCTGGATCCATGTTCTCGATGAAATACTCTGGCTTGGTCAACTTCCCAATATCATGAAAATAAGCGCAAACGCGCGTCATACCAGCATTGGCCCCGATGGCCTCAGCTGCAGCTTCGGATAGATTGGCCACGACAAGACTGTGATGATAAGTGCCTGGTGCCTCAATGCTGAGACGCTTCATCAACGGATGGTTTAAATCAGCCTGCTCCAGCCAAGACACCTCAGTGGTCACACCAAAGATACTTTCAATGACAGGCATCCCGCCCCCGACAATCAAGCCCGTCAAAACACCCACAGCGAACGGAATGCCCACGATACGGCTCAGTGTAGCCGACTCGATAGCTCCAGAAGTCTCATGCAGCAGCAGGGAAAATAAAGCTGCCGCCGTCCCGATGTAGAGACCTGCCATGACCAACCGATTTCTCCGACGGACACGCTTGGTAAACAGAACAACCAGGAAACCTACCAGACATGAGCAAGCCAGATAAGTCAGCGGGTTGATCCCGGCAAAAACCATCGCCCCTAAAAGCGTCGAGTAAATGGCCCCGAAAAGCCCAATTTTACGCCCTAAGATCACTGACAAAACCATGGGGCAAAGAGCATGCGGTAAAGCCAGGATGAGCAGTGCGCCACTCCAGCTATTTTGATAGCCAAAGTCGGTCATAGCCACACTGGCGCCCAGTTGTAAAAGCAGTGTGCCTAGAACCAAAACCAACTCCGTGTTATCCGCGACCTCCTCACGTAAAGCCACCAGCAAATGCACCACCATGGCCCCGGCAATAACAGCCGCGCAGAGATAAGCTGTGATTTGTGGCTGCACTGCACCCGGAACTGCCCCAGCGGCCAGCTTCATCAAAAAGCCGATGGCTGCAAAAAAGAGCACATACACACCAACGGTAGCAGCCGGATGCGTGCGCAGCTCATCGACCAAATCACCTTCCTGATGCTTGCGGCGCGTTTTGCCACAAGAAAGACCTTCTCGTTGTAGTTTTGCCCGGCGAATGGATTCAAACATCGGTGATAATAGTGGGGGAAGGTCTAGGGGAACAAAATCTAACACATTCCACTCAACCGACAAGAAACGTTTCGCTTCATTTATTGTTCATTTGAATAGACTCCGCAGCCTTTGAGTGATCCGCGGCTTTTCGATGCCGATCATAAGCCTCAATGATGCGCTGAACGACAGGCAAGCGCACAATGTCCTTGGCCAAAAAGTTCACAAATCGCACACCAGGAACGCCTTGTAGAACTTCAACAGCTTCACGCAGGCCAGATTTCACATGCCTGCGCAAGTCCACCTGAGACGGATCTCCCGTGATCACACATCGTGCGCCCTCGCCTAAACGGGTCAAAAACATGAGCATCTGCTCCGTCGTCGTGTTCTGTGACTCGTCTAAAATGATGAAGGCGTTTTTCAGAGTGCGTCCGCGCATGTAGGC
>JAPLUM010000664.1 GCA_026397605.1 Verrucomicrobiota bacterium
AAGCTCGGTGCGTTTCCACCACTGCTCTTTACCACGCTCGAAGATCCAGAGCGTCTTCGGTTCAGCAGTGCTGAACCGCACGCCGCCATCTGTACCGAGGATCTCGATGAACCAAGTGTTTGTTGCACCAGGAGCCAGGCGTTTCATTTCCAGACGCAGTGGCACTTCATGATTGGCCACGGTCGTCCAGGTGTGCAGCATGGCATTGTCCCAAGTATCACAGTTCGTGACACCGCCTTTGCCATCAGGACGCTGCGGGTAGCCTTTTTGCAGCTGGGCAAAGAGACGTGTCGGCTTCCAACCCAGGCGCAGTGGCACATGGCAGGCATGCATGCCGAGGTCATTGAGAGCGCCGCCTTCACCACAAGTGGCATTGAGACGCTTCCAGTTTGCAGCCTTGGTGGGATCGAGATCACTGCTGTGATGGAAGCCGGAGACGACTTCCAGAACGCGGCCGATTTCACCTTTGTTGGCGATTTCATAGGCGCGCTGTGCTCCAGGAAAGAAGGGCATCTCTGAGCTGCAACGTACGAAGCAGCCGCTGGAGTTCACGGCATCGAGAATTCGACGGGCGGAGGGCAGATCAATGCCGAAGGGTTTCTCCGCAAAGAGATCTTTCCCAGCTGCCAGCACATCAAGATACAGCTTCTCATGCAGATTGTGAGGCACGGCAACATAGACGACATCGACTTCTGGATTGGCCAGCAATTCCTTGTAGTCGGTGGTCTTCTGCGTGCAGGATGGGATGCAATCAAACCATGAAAGTGTGGCTGGATTCAAATCCGCCACGGAGACGAGAACCGGACGCACGGTGACGTCCACAAGAGCACACCAGCGTGCAAAGGCACTAGCCATTTCGCGACCCATGAGACCGCCACCGATGATGCCAATACGAATGTCTTTCATTAGGCGATGAGGTTAAGGGCTGCGTCCACACTGACACCTTCATGCACCATGGCCATGAGGGCGCGGGTGATGCCTTTGGGATTCGGATGCTGGATGACGTTACGACCATAGACGATGCCCGCTGCGCCTTGAGCCAGCAGACCCTGCGTGCGCTCCAGGATTTCTTTGTCGCTCACACGGCCACCGCCACGCACGAGCACCGGGATGCCGGAAGCCGCAGCGATGACTTTGTGATAAATGCTCACGTCATCGGTCGGGTCAGCTTTTACGATGTCGGCACCGAGTTCCACGGCCTGACGCACGAGATAAGTGATGGCGGTTTCGTCTCCATTCACCATGTAGCCACCGGCTTTTTCATTCGGCTGAAAGACGAGGGGCTCGATCATCATTGGCACACCATAATGATCTGCCTGCGGCTTCAGGCGCAGGATGTTTTCCACACATTGCTCATGCACTTCAGGGGCACCTGGGATCTGGAAAAGATTCACGCAAACACAGGCTGCATCATAGCGTACGGCTTGCAGCATGGTCTCCTCAATCATCAAACTGAAGCGACTTGTCGGCAGTTCCTTGCCATAAATGTTGGCGACATCCGTGCGTAAGACGAGGCTGGGTTTGAAACGACCCGGTAGCTCCTGAAGATGACGAGCCATGCCAAGGGTGAGCTGAATGGCATCAGGCGCGGCATCCACGAGGGTCTTGACGACGCTGCGCATATCTTCGATGCCGGTGAGGAATCCCGGCTGATTGAAAAAGCCATGATCTACAGCCACATCAAAGCAGCGGTTGGACTTGGCGTTAAAGAGGCGGTTGAGGCGAAATTGTTTCATAAGAGTTGGATGTTTAAAGGATTACTTCATCCCCATCAAGTGTTTGAGGATGTAGAGTTCGAGCGCTTCGTAGTCTCGAGCGTCACGGAACTGCTGCACGAGCTTTTCGTCTGTGGTGCGGACTTTTTCCACGAGATGGAGGAAGATCTCGCGACTACCGGTGAGATGAGAAGTGACGCATTTACCTTTCTGTGTGCGCATGGCTTTCACGTCGAGACCGATGAACTCGCCCCGGCTGCCGTAGCCAGCTTCCTCTAGCACACGCACCTGATTGTAAGCCGTGCGTAGATTGGCAGCGCCGAAGTTTTTATCCTGATCATATTTCAGGCCGTTTTGATCATTGAGGTGCACACTGCCCAGCTTGTCGTGAGCGAGAGCAAAGGCCATTTCATCGCTCGGATCTAGGCCTGCGAGCAGCGCATGAGCGGTCTCAATGAGGCCTTTCACGCGCTTCGGATCACTGGAGGCGTAGGCCAGCGCTACAGTGTGCCCAATGGTGGGCACATAGGCCATATCGGTGGGTTCATTCGGCTTTGGCTCGATCCAAATCTCGATGTCTTTGTCATGAGCAAGCATGGCATTGATCGTCTCAAGGATGCGCTGATAGGCCAGGCGTGCATTTTTGCTTTCACGAATGTAGCTTCCCTCACGGGCTAACCAAAGCACCACCGCCTTGCTGCCGATCTCACGCGCGATGTCGATGGTGCGCAGAGTGCGATCCAGCGCATACTTGCGATCTTTGGCGCTGTTTGACGTGTAGCCACCATCAACCGTCTGCGGTGCAAACCAAAGGCGAGGCGCGACGAACTCAGCCGTGAGGCCTTGATTATCCAGCATCTTCTTCACCTTGGCGCATTGCTTGGAAACTTGGGCTGGATTCAAATCGTCAATGCCAGGCACCACATCATCATCATGGAACTGCACGCCATCAAAGCCCATGGGCTTATAAAGGGCGTATTTCTTCTCATGTGAAAAAGCCGGCCGGACCTCAGGCCCAAAAGGATCGGCACCTTCACTGATATTCCAAGGGCCAAAAGAAAAACGGTAAGTGGTTGGTTTGCTCATAGGACGATTTAATACCCACTCAAATCCATTCTCTCTACGCCTCCAGTCTCTACGCCTGAGACTATTATCTCATTGATCATCTCATGAAACGAGATTCTTCGAGACGAATAACGCACCAAAAGTCGGGAGGACAAGAGGCTCTGCGAAGAAATAGGCTTGCTAGATGGGGGATTCGCCGTCGTATCATAGTTCCTCATTCATGATCGCCCGTTTATTCCTTTTATTCACCTTCCCAGCCACGCTGCTGCTCGGCTCCCAACCGCAGTCCACAGCAGATTTACCCGATCCAAATCCTGAGGTGCAGAAGGCGGGCTTTGTGGTGCCTGAGGGCACTGAGGTCACGCTTTGGGCACAGGAACCGATGCTGGCTAAACCTGTGCAGATGAATTGGGATGCACAGGGTCGGCTTTGGGTCGTCAGCAGCACGACCTATCCGCAGATCAAGCCAGGCGATGGCACTAAAGATCAGGTGCTGGTGCTGGAGGATACCGATCATGATGGCAAGGCGGATAAATCTACCGTCTTCGCCGAAGGTCTGCACATCCCCACAGCCGTGATCCCAGCGGATGGTGGAGCTTATGTGGCCAACTCCACCGAGCTGATTTTCCTCAAGGACACGAATGGTGACCTGAAGGCCGACGAGCGCACGGTCATCCTGAGTGGTTTTGGCACGGAGGATACGCATCATTTGGTGCACACGCTCCGGCACACGCCAGAGGGCATGATCTCCTTCAATCAGTCTATCTACATTCACAGCCACATCGAGACACCCTATGGCGTCCGCAGACTCATGGGCGGCGGCATTTGGGAGTTCCGATCCGAAACGAAGCAGTTGGAGATTTTGAGCAAAGGGCTGGTGAATCCTTGGGGCTATGAGTTTGATCGCTGGGGCCAATCCTTTGCCACAGACGGCGCGGGTGGCCAGGGGCTGAACTTCATCTTCCCAGGCAGCGTCTTCCTCACTTCTCCGAACGCCACACGCGTCCTCAGTGGCCTCAGTCCTGGCCAGCCAAAGCACTGCGGATTGGAATACATTGATGACCCGCATTGGCCAGCCGATTGGCAGGGATCATGGGTGACGAATGACTTCCGTGGAAACCGCACGAATCGTTTTAAAGTCACGCCAAGTGGCAGCAGCTACATCGCTAAACAAGAGGTCGATGTCCTCGCGTCCAATCACCGCGCCTTTCGTCCGATCGACATCCGCACCGGACCCGATGGCGCGCTTTACATTGCAGACTGGTACAATCCGATCATTCAGCATGGTGAGGTGGACTTCCGTGACCCGCGTCGTGATCAGGTGCATGGCCGCATTTGGAGACTCACGGCCAAAGGGCGTCCGCTCAGTGTCATGCCGAAGATTGTCGGTGCACCCGTGCCTGAACTGCTGGAGATGCTGAAGAGTGATCGTGGCTGGACGCGCCAATTTGCCAAATTGGAACTGCGTGCTCGCGGTGCCAATGAAGTCAGCCCCTTGCTCAAAACCTGGATCGAAGGCTTGGATAAAGCCGACGCCAATCATGATCATCATCTTTTAGAGGCCGCCTGGGCTCGTGAAGGACTCAACAAATTCTCTGCCAAACTTTGGCGTGAAGTCTTTGCCTCCACCGATGCGCGAATCAGAGCTGCCGCTTTACGCATTCTGACGCATCGCTGGCGTGAACTGCCAGATGCCATGGACCTTTTGGCCAAAGGCATTGCTGACGAGAATGCGCAGGTGCGTCTCTGGGCGCTGGCCGTGCTGGCAGACATGCGGCAGCCAAAGCCTTTTGAATTGGCGCTCAAAGTCCTGGATAAGCCCATGGATGAAAGCCTCGACTTTCTCATGGAGCTCACTGCACGTGAGCAGGCCGATATGTGGCTGCCTTTGGCCATCAATGATAAGCTGAAGTTCAACGACAATCCCAAGCACCTCGTCTATGCCATGAAAGCGACAGGCCGCAGTGAGGCGCTCGTGCCTTTGCTGAATTCCTTAAAGACAGGCAAGCTAGCACCTGAAGACGCAGCAGCCGTCTTGACCATGGCTGGTGATGCCGCAAATGCAGGCCAAGCCAAGGAAATGGCCGATCTCGTCAATGATCCCGCCATGTCGGATAAAGTGGTTGGCTTGATGGATGCATTGGTCAAAGCAGGCATGACACGCGGTGTGAAGCCGGAAGGTGCGGAAGCCATCGTCAAAGCTTGGCTGGAAAGTCCTAGAGCCGAGATCCTGCATCGTGCCACACTGCTAGCCGGCGCTTGGAAGATCGAATCTGCGCGGGAAACGCTGATGGCCCTTCTAACCAAGACTGAAACCATTCCTGCCATTCGCGACGGCGCAGTTCAGGGCCTTTCCAAGCTCGGAGGCACCAAGTCCCGCGACTTTTTTGACAAGCTGTTTCAGGAAAACGCCAGCCTGCGTGGACTGGCCGTTCAGGGGTTGACCGATGTCGGCCCTCAGTTGGCCGCTAAGCGCGCTGTTGAATTTTTTGCAGCGGCTAAATCAGCCAAAGAAGCCGCACCGATCCTGACGGCCTTTTTGAAAAACAAACAACTACCCGGTATCTTGGCAAAGGAATTGGCCGGGAAGAGCATCCCTGAATTCGTTGCACTTGATGCCATCCGGCTGGTGTCCACTCGCGGCATCAAAGGTCCGCTAGAAGAAGCTCTGCGCACTGCTGGTGCCGTGAAGCAGATGAATCAAGCTCTCACGCCTGAGCAAATGACGGCCATGGTGGAAAAAGTCAAAACCCAAGGAGATCCTGCTCGTGGAGAGGCCCTCTATCGCCGCCAGCAGATGCTTTGCCAGACCTGTCATGCCATTGGTGATGCAGGCGGTGTCATGGGGCCAAATCTGGTCAGCATCGGCGGTAGCGCACCTGTGGACTACTTGATTGAAAGCCTGCTACAGCCGAGCAAGAAGATCAAAGAAGGCTACCACATGATCATCCTCAGCATGAAGGATGGCAAAGTCTTTGCGGGTGGACTCGTGCAAGAAGGCGCGGATGAAGTCATCATTCGTGATCCATCCAATCAGCTGCAAAAAGTGCCTAAAGCGCAGATTGCCAGCCGTCAGATGAGCCCTGCCAGCATGATGCCTCCGGGCCTGACCGCCAGCCTGCGTGAAGACGAGTTCATTGATCTCGTGCGCTTCTTATCTGAACTGGGCCGTGAGGGGAACTACAAGATCAAGCCCAACCGTTTTGTCCGCACTTGGAAAGTCATGGGAGACATGCCCAAAGACCAGATCGATCACGTCCGTCATGTCGGCCTTCATGCCCTACATGAGAAAGACGCCCAATATCCATGGCAGATCCTGTTTTCCCAAGTCAGCGGTGACGTGCCGCTCTCCGAGTTGCTAGAGATTAAAATGTATTCCTGGTTCCCCAAGATCGCCCAATTCAGCCTGAAAATGGATGCCCCAGGCAAGGTGAAGCTCGGGCTGAGTTCAGCAAAAGCCATCACCCTCGTTGTCGGCGACAAGGCTTTGCACGAAACGATCCCCGAAATGACACTTGATCTACCCGCCGGCATCACCCCTATCACCGCCGTGATCTCACGAGACGCCAAAGACATCACCGCCTTCCGCGTCGAGATCCTTGATGGCGCAGCGCAAGTGGTTGGGCAGTAAGAGATCTCTCCGTTGAGCCGCGGCATCAGCCAAGCAGCCTTATGGCCTGCAGGGGAAGCTGGCACGCTCACCACTGATGAGTTCTTGTAACCACCAGCGGCCTTTTTGCGGAATTTTGGAAAGTTGCGCTATCCGACGAAAGTCGGATAGCAATATTTTTCGATTTGTGATTAATTGAGTCAATGTCGCCAGTCCAAGTCCATCTTATCCGCAAATCCTTCGCCGAAGTCTCACGTCACGATCACATCGCAGCGCTGGTGTTTTACCGGCGTTTGTTTGAGATCGATCCAGGACTGCGGCCCATGTTTGTGAACGACATCGAACAGCAGGCAAAAAAGCTGGTCGATATGCTCGGCGTGCTCATCTCCATGCTGGAGCGCCCGCTGGGGCTGGATATGGAACTGCGCGCCATGGGTGCCCGCCATGCAGGCTATGGAGTTCAGGATAAACACTACGCGACAGTGGCTGAGGCGCTGCTGGATATGCTCCATGAAGTGCTAGG
>JAPLUM010000342.1 GCA_026397605.1 Verrucomicrobiota bacterium
CAACTGACGCTGTGGTTGTGATTGTCACCATCTCGATTTTCCTCGCCATTGGCTTCATTATGCTTGCTGGCATAGCTGACGAGATCCAGCAGCGTGAAGCCATCATGAGAGGTGAGAAAGTTGATGCTGCTCAAAGCAGGACGCTGGGTGCTGCCGTAGATGTCTTGGCTGCCGCAGACGCGTTTGGCAAATTCGGCGGTGCTGCCTTCATCGCCAGCCCAGAATCGCCGAATGGTGTCACGATATTTGCCATTGAGCTCACGCCAGGGTTCAGGAAAGGCACCGACCTGGTAGCTGTCCATACGCATGATGTCCCATGGCTCGGCGATCAGTTTGACTTGGGATAAAATCGGGTCCTGGGCCACGGCGGCTAGGAATTGGCAGTTGGCGTCAAAGTTATCGTGGTGATCCCGTGCGACGGTCACAGCAAGGTCAAAGCGGAAGCCGTCCACGTGCATTTCGGTGACCCAGTAGCGCAGGCTGTCCATGATCATGCGCAGAGCTGGAGGGCTGGCTGAATCTACGGCATTACCACAGCCGGTGACATTGATGTAATTGGACCCATGTTCATCGAACGTGTGTCGATAATACATGCGATCATCCAGACCCCGCAGCATGATCGTCGGGCCGCGTTCGTCGCCTTCAGCGGTGTGATTGTAAACCACGTCCATGATGACTTCGATGTTAGCAGCATGCAGGGCTTTGACCATGTCCTTGAACTCCCGGACCATGGCCTGAGGATCCTTTGCCGCTGCATACTCGGCATGCGGTGCAAAGAAGCCGATGGTGTTGTAGCCCCAGTAATTCGTCAGCCCCTTTTCCAAAAGGAATTGATCATCCAGATGCTGATGCACTGGTAGCAGTTGCAGGCTCGTGACCCCCAGTTCCTTGAGATATTGGATGACCTTGGGATGTCCTAGGCCTGCATAGGTCCCGCGGATTTCTTCAGGCACCTCTGGGTGGAGTTGGGTGAAGCCTTTAACGTGCAGTTCATAGATGATGGTGTCCTGCCAGGGTATCTTTGGCAGGCTGTCTGTCTGCCAATCATAGCGTTCATCGATCACGACGGATTTGAGCGCTTCAACCCCATTGTCATGGGCCCCAGGAAAGCTGTGCGGACCATTGGTGCTGAGCATGGAACTGCTGCCATCTGGCTGACCGATGATGGCCCGTGCATAGGGATCCAAGAGGAGCTTGTTGGGATTGTAACGCAGTGCATTCTGCGGCATCCAGGGGCCGTAGGCGCGGTAGCCATACAGCTGGCCCGCTTTTGCTTCTGGGACAAAGGCATGCCAGACATCTTTTTCACCCCGAGTCATTCTAAGCCGAGCAGTTTCTTTGGCTGGATCAGCTGCGTCATAGAGGCATAGGTCCATTAAAGTGGCATGCCGTGAGAAAACACAGAAATGAACACCTGCCTCAGTGATGAACACACCGGGGGAAGAGGCAGGGCAAGCTAGGGCAGAGGACATGTCGTTTCCATTCCATGAAGCAGAAGCCACGCCGTTGCACGTAGGAATTACGAAGATCTTTTCCTTCAACTCAGCCTCGGCTGACCTCTATCAGTAGGTGAAGAGGTCACTGACCTGTAATTCTCGCTCCAATGTCTTGCCCTGAAGTGTGACGGCCTTATTGAGAGCCTCTGCAATGCGGCGCTTCATGTGCGTGGTCAGTCGGCGTCCCTTACGGGCTCGCTGCACTGCCTTATGCGTCAGGGGTTCGGCACAGACTGCGACCAGGTCATGATTGCCGAGTGCGTGTTCAATGATGATTGCATCCAGTGGCTGTGTGCCAAGATTGCGTTCTGGGGTGTCGGTGGTTTCTGTGGACATAGGTTAGCTACTTCGGACGGAGTCCATATCTGCCTGAGTGGCTAGATCAATGATCACTTTGCCAGAGTTTTCCCCGCTCCTTCTTCTCAGGCTTCTTTTCTATCTGGGCGGTTGCGCGGTTGCCGTCTTTAGTCACTATGAGGCTTCACTTTTTAATTGTTTACATCAATGAATCAAAAAATTGCCTTTGTCGGAGTCGGTCGCATGGGAGCCAACATGGCTCGACGGCTGAAGGATTGCGGATACACGATCAGTGCTGTGTTTGACACGTATCGCACCATGGCCATTAGCTTGGCGGCTGAACTGGAATGTGCTGCGCCTGAAACGCTGGCTGAGGTGACGGCTTCGGCGGATGTCATTTTCACTGTGGTGACCAATGATGCATCAATGAGAGGCATCTTCTTTGGAGCTGAGGACAACCTATTGAAGGGCGCCAAGGGCAAGGTTTTCGTTAATTGCGCCACTCTTTCACCTGCCATGCAGCGGGAGGTATACGCCGCGGCGCAGGCTGTCGGGGCTGATAGTTTAGAGGCGGCCATGGCCTCCAGCATCAGCCATGCGCGTGAGGGTAAGCTCTATCTCATGCTGGCTGGTGATGAGTCAGTGTATCAAAGTGTGCTGCCCATCATCGAGAAGATGAGTGTGAATCGCCGGTTCATTGGCGGGCCTGGACGCGCAGCCGAGGTGAAGGCTTTGGTGAACATGGTGATGAATATCAATACCGCTGGCCTGGCTGAGGGGCTTGGGCTTGCTGCGGCATTAGGGCATGATCTGGACATGATTCGCGAGGTCTTTTCACAGACCGGTGCCAATAGCCGGGTCCTAGAAACAGATGGCGGGGACATGGTGGCCCGCGAACATGATTGCTGGTTCTCCGCAGAACACGCAGCCAAGGATAGTGGGATCGCTCAAGCCACTGCCCGCGAGATCGGTCTGTCGTTGCCTCTGAATGATGCCGCAAAGTCCCAGTATGATAAGATGGTGGACCTGGGATTGGGTGGTCTGGATAAATCAGGCATCGCTGAATTGACCTTCAAAGGACGCCACGCGTGAGTCCCGAATCCTATCAAAAATTATTCAAGGAAGGCGGCTGCATGGATCTGTCAGCTCGGGCTAAATGGCGGCTGACCGGCATGGACCGTGTGCGTTACCTCAATGGGCAGGTCACCAATGATGTGCGTTTGGCTAAAGCTGAGTCTGCGCTGTATGCCTGTGTGACTAATTTGAAAGGTAAGATCGAAGGAGACCTCTGCATTCATGTCCTCGGTGATGCACTCATTCTGGATGCTCCCGAAGCTCTGCGTGAAAGTCTTGGTGTTCGTCTAGAGCGCTACATCATCGCCGACGATGCGGTCCTTGAGGATATTACGGATGAATGGCGGATCACCCATTGCACAGGCCCCATGGCGGAGGCTGCTTCAAACATGGCGGAGCTGCCTGTCGGCGGACGGTCTGTGGTTAACCAGCGCTTTGGCATAGCAGGCTGTGATTTCTGGTATCCCGCTACAGGATCGACACCCAGTTTTACGGAGAGCCCACTGACTCCAGAAGAAGTCGAGACTTTTCGCATTTTGCAGGCGATTCCAGTATCACCGAATGAATTAAATTCTGACACCTTCCCCCAAGAGGCGGGTTTGGAAAAAAAGGCGATGAGTTACTCTAAGGGGTGCTACATCGGTCAGGAGATTCTTTCCCGCATCAAATCTTCAGGCAAAATGCCGCGCGAACTCATTGCCTGGGAATCTTTGGGTGGTGGACCCATTCAGGCTGGTGATGCCATCTCATTGGCTGGAAAAGTCATTGGCACTATTACCAGTCAAACGAGGCACCCCGTTTCGGGACATCAGCAGGGTTTAGGCTTTGTACGCCAAGGCAGCGCGAGTCAGGATTCTGAGTTGCTTGTGGGCGATGCAGTGTCTAGTATCGTTACCGTTGTCAAAATAATTGCCTTTCTACTTCAATGAGCTATTCGCGAATCTTTCTCACTTTTGCCAGTCTTCTGACCTTATCTACCCTGACTTCCTGTGAACTGCTCGGCGGCCGTGATATCGCTGTAGTGAATCCAACGGTGGAACAGCTCGACTCTCTGGATCAACAATGGGGTCTGGAACCACGTAAATCACGTGGTGGGCCTCGGCGTAATTTTCAATACGTCGAGCCTACCGGTGGTGGTGCTAAGCCCACAGCATCGGGAGCCGCTGCCGCTGCGGCGATTCCTGCACGCGAAACTGTTTCTGGATTGCCCCCAGTCAGTCTCAACCCCGAACCTCCTGCGGCGAGTGCTCCAGTTGTCGCTCCCAGCACTTTGCGTTAATTTTGTCTCCTTTACGTCGTGAAGCACCGCATCACTCGCCTATCTGTCCTGCTTAACTTGGCTTTGTTTAGCGCAGCCATTGGGCAAGAGATCACCCCGGCTCCGAGTCCAGCGCCGGTGCTGCCGCCACTTGAACGTCTGGCCAATGATGCGCAGCAAGCGCTTTTCAATGCTGCTGATCGCGCCGCTGGCCCCAAAACCAATGTGGCGCCCAATGGTGGTCAGGTGACGACAACAAGTCGTAAAGCGACCTTCTCGGCTCCTAAATTAGAGGATCCATCCACGTGGAAAAAAGACTCCCGTCATAAACTGGCCATCATGACCGTCAGTTTTGGGGGAAACGTAGAAGAGGTCATGTTTGAGCTCTATCCTCAGGACGCTCCGATGACGGTATCAAACTTCCTCGATAATGTCGAAACGGGGGCTTATAACGGTCTGGCTTTTCACCGTGCCATTCAGGGTTTCATTGTTCAGACAGGTGACCCATTGACCTCTGATGAAGCCGCGCGCGAGCGCTGGGGTACGGGTGGTGAGGGGAAAACGGTCCTGGCTGAAATCAAACGGACCCACCGCAAAGGTGCTGTGGCCATGGGCCGCAAAAGCGATAAAACCAATCCTGGTAAGAAATCCAACGGCTATCAATTTTACTTCGCCTTGGGGAATTATGCTTCTCTAGATAACAACTACACTGTCTTTGCTCAGGTCGTCTCTGGGATCGATGTGCTGGAGCGTATTTCTAAAATGCCAGTCGATAGCAATGATTGCCCAATCGCCCGCATTGAAGTGAAAAGCATCAAGATCAATGATCACAAAGGTCCACTGTATGTTTCTACACAAAACGACGGTGATGCCCCGAAATACAGTAAGCCCTCATCTGCAAGAGGTCCCTTCGGACGGTTCCTCAACAGTGTCTGGTAAGAAGCCTAGACCGAGAGTCCATGATTCATCCAACTGCCGTCGTTCATCCAACTGCCAAGATTGATCCGAGTGTCGAAATCGGCCCTTATGTGATCATTGATGGACCTTCAATCATCGCAGCTGGATGCCGTGTCGAGTCTCATGCCCAGCTCATCGGCAGAGTGGAGATCGGGCCTGAATGCGTGATCGGGCGTGCTGCCGTGATCGGCACTGACCCACAGGATCTTGGCTTCGATCCCCAGACAGATAGTTCTGTCATCATGGGGACAAAAAACGTCATCCGAGAGCATGTCACCATTCACCGTGGTAGTAAGCCTGGCAGCGCCACAATCCTCGGAGATGGCAATTTCCTCATGGTCGGTGTCCACTTGGCTCACGACGTTCAGATCGGGAACAAAAACATCCTCGCTAACTGCTGCATGTTGGCTGGCCACATTCATCTCGGAAGCAATACATTCATTGGTGGTGGGGCTGTGTTCCATCAGTTCATCCGCATTGGCGATTCCTGCGTCATTCAGGGAAATGGCAGCTTTGGCAAAGACATCCCCCATTTCAGCTCTGCCATGCGCACCAACCGCATCACCGGCCTCAACATTGTCGGTCTTCGTCGGCAGGGTTACAGTGCTGAGCAGCGTGCATCCATTAAAGAGCTGTTTCACATCTTGTTTTGCTCTGGTAAAAACATGACGCAAGCTCTTGCCTCTGCCAATCAGCGGCAATGGATCGAGCCTGCCTCCCGGTTGCTGGAGTTTGCCTCAGCTCCCACGAAGCGCGGCATCTGCCCTTGGCGCGGTGAGGTGGATACTGACTAAGGAGCCCAATCGACCTGTGCGCGAGGCATGACAGCATTGTCTGTGAAGACCGTTTTTGACATTTCCCTCAAATGAATCTGCCTGCCTTCTTGACGGTGACTCGGTCACTTCTATGATAAGAGGCCTTTCAGGCTGCTTTTTGCATTCAAATCCCCCTCCTCATCACCACACATGGCCATCCTCGTTGATATTAATACACGCATTCTCGTCCAAGGTATCACGGGCGATTTCGGTTCACGCCACGCAAAGGCATCCCTCGATTACGGCACACAACTTGTTGCTGGTGTCACACCAGGGAAGGGTGGACAACATTTTGAACACGGTAGCTATAAGGTACCAGTTTATGATACTGTCTCTCAAGCGGCCAAAGAATCGGGTGCCACAGTAAGCGTTATTTTTGTTCCGCCACCCTTCGCTGCGGACGCCATTCTTGAAGCTGTGGACGCTGGGCTGGATCTAGTCGTGGCAATCACTGAAGGCATTCCGGTCAATGACATGATCCGTGTTAAGTCGGCCATGAAAGGCAGTAAGACGAGGCTGATCGGCCCAAACTGCCCCGGTCTGGTCACTCCAGGCTTGGGTGAGAAATCTCATGGCGGCTGCCGTATCGGCATCGCCCCTGGATACATCCATAAGCGCGGCAATGTCGGTGTGGTGAGCCGTTCCGGCACCTTGACCTATGAAGCTGTGTGGCAGTTAACGACTCGTGGTTATGGCCAGAGCACCTGTGTCGGTATTGGCGGTGACCCAGTCAACGGAACCAACCATCTCGACGTGCTCAAGATGTTCAACGAAGATCCCGAGACTGAAGCCATCATCATGATTGGTGAGATCGGTGGTAATGCCGAAGTCGAAGCTGGACGCTGGGCCAAAGATCACTGCAAAAAGCCAATTGCTGCCTTTATTGCCGGTGCCACAGCTCCTCCCGGCCGCCGCATGGGCCATGCTGGTGCCATCATCGGTGGTGAAGATGACACAGCAGAAGCCAAAAAACGTATCTTGGCTGAATGCGGTATCGCCGTCGCTGATAGCCCAGCCGACATGGCTGCTGCCCTCATGCGTGTTTGGGGTAAATAAGTTCACCGGCGCTTAGAGATTCAAAATCAAAGTCCCTCTGCATTTTTTGCCGAGGGACTTTTTTATTTCGATTGATGAACGGCTGTCCGGATCATTCGTTGAAGTACATGACGATAGCCAGAAGGATCAGCCCTAGAATGACTGCAATCGTGATTTTGATCCAGCTGAGCGGATACTCTCCTGTAATCTTGCCTGTGGCTCCATTGACGGCCACTTGATAGTTTTTGCTGCCGTAGGTGTAGGTCAGCAACCAGACGGGCAAGAGAGTGTGCTTGAAGGTCTGCGCGCTGAATGCCGGGGCAATCCGCAGTCCGCGCTGGGTGTCACCCGGGACTTGATTGGAGCATTCCTGACGCACGATTTCAGTCATGCGATCCCGTGAGTTTTGGGCAGCCTCGATCAGGTCGATCTGGTATTGCTCGACGACCCAACCGGTGAGGTAGCCTGGATCATAGGGCAGCAGAGCTGTGGTGGTGGGGAAAGGCTCCAGTTCAGCTAGCAAAGCGGCGTGCACACCTTTGGAGGCTGGGACGAGCAGGTCATCGTGAAACTGGCTGACATGGCCACTGGCATATTCCCAGCGGGTATGCTGCTGGCGGCGGCCCTGGCTGTCTGTGGTGTAATAATGATAACCAGCTTCGGCCTCCCAAGGGCAGTCCACATGAGCATCAAAGGTCCAGTAAGGCAGATAAATACCATGCAGCGTGTCCGTGAGGGCTTTGTCACCGACATCATTTCGCGCCCAGAAATGGCTGCCATACCACTTGCGAATGCTTTCGCGCACTTCGCTCTCCGAGACTTTAAAGGGTAGCTGACTGCCGGGGCGGATGGGTGACTGCACGTCATCCATGTTTATGAGTGCAGGGGAACCACAAAAGTCACAGGCCTGAGCTACGCGCTCCGAATCAAAGACAGAAATGGCCTGGCAGCTCTGGCATTTGACGGTCTTCCGCTCAGCCGCCCAGCCGCGCTTGTCATCGGGCAGAGCACGCATGGCTTCTGCCAGATCGTTTTCACCAACGAGAGAACGATCCTTCTGAAGTTCAGCCTCTGACACGGTGCTGCAATAAGGGCAGACGAGTGCTTTTTTTGCCGGAGTCCAAACCGCCTGAGCACCGCAGGCGGGGCACAGGTATTTGTTGATGGCGGTGACTTCGGACATGGCAGCGTATGGGGTGCGCGTGGCGTGACCTTGACTAGGCTTGTTTTAGCTGAGTTTGGCACCGAGTTGCTTGAGCATGGCTTCCAGCATCTGGCCGTATTTCACGTAGCTATCGTATTGCTCTTTGGCTTTCTGCTCTGGGGAAAGTTCATCCGCAGCACCTGCTCCGTGAAAGACAACGGCAACATGGGGCTCAATGCTGATGTAGCCTTGGTAACCAGTCTCGACGAGGTCCTTCATGATGCGCTGAGTCTGTCCCTCACCTTCACCTGGGAAGGTGTAAGTCGCATCGTTTTTAGCCACATCCCAGATGCCATCTTTGACATGCACGTGGGCCATGAAGGGTTTAACCGCTTGATACATTTCCCAAGCGTCCTGCTTGTGACCTGGGCGGTCGCGGTCGTCGATAAACACAGGATTGCCGGTATCAAAGACCCACTTCATGGCGGGCACGGCCGCTGCCATGCGCTGCACATAAGTTGGGCTCATGCCGCCCCAGTTCATGCAATTTTCATGCACGACAGTGAGGCCTGCATCTGCAAAGCGCTTGTTGATTTCATTCATCCGGCGGATGCGCTCAGGGGCGAACTGCTCTTCCAGATCTTTGCCATCGGCGTCTTTGCAGACGGCATAGCTCATGACTCGGATCAGCTTGGCTCCCAGGCGATTCATGCGTGGAATGGCACGCGCGATCTCGGCCTCGGTGATGCTGAAGTCGTCGGTGATCTTTTTGGCCCAATTACCGATCAATGAGCCAAAGCCACTGATCTTCATGTTTGAGGCGGCTAACTTTTCACAGACTTGATCAAACATCGCGTCAGGGATCTCGTGCAGGTT
>JAPLUM010000220.1 GCA_026397605.1 Verrucomicrobiota bacterium
AACACGATCAGGCAGTCCTGGCCCTTGTCCATCAAGTATTCGGCGATGGCGCAGCCGGCATAAGGCGCGATATATTGCATGGCGGCGGCGTCCGAGGCGGAGGCCGAAACGATGGTGGTGTATTCCATCGCGCCGGCATCCTCGAGGATCTTGTGGATGCGCGCGACGTTGGAGAGTTTCTGGCCGATGGCCACATAGATGCAATAGAGCGGCTTGTGGCCGGCGAGCTTGCCCTGTTCAGCGGCTTTGTTCTGCTGAGCCTGGGAAATGATGGTGTCCACCGCGATGGTGGTCTTGCCGGTGGAACGGTCACCAATGATCAACTCACGCTGACCACGGCCGATCGGGATCATGGCGTCGATGCTCATGATACCCGTCTGCACAGGAACGGAAACGGACTTACGGGCGATGATGCCAGGAGCGAGTTTTTCGACTGGATATTGGGCTTCACCTTTGATGTCGCCTTTACCGTCGATCGCTTGACCGAGGGCGTTAACGACGCGGCCAAGCAGGCTTTTACCGACAGGAACGGAAAGCAGGCGACCCGTGGTGCGGACTTCGTCACCGGCTTTGATACCGACACCGGAACCGAGCAGAACGCAACCAACCTCTGTTTCTTCGAGGTTCAGAGCGAGGCCGTAAACACCGCCTGGGAACTCGATCATTTCGTTGAGCATGACATCGCTCAAACCTTCGATCTTGGCGGCACCATCGCCGATTTCACGGACGATGCCCACGTTGGACTTCGTGACGGCTGTCTTGAGGCCGGCGATTTGGGATTCGATTTCCTGGAGGATGTTACTCATAGATTCGGGCGTTTGAAAAACTTGGGACTAAAGGGCGAAAGAAAAATGAATTAAGAAAGAGAGTTCTTGAGGGCTTCAAGGCGTGCTTTGACGGAACCGTCCCAGACATCGCTGCCGACCTTCACTCGGATACCACCGAGCAGCTCTGGCACAATTTTGAATTCCAGAGTCAGTGGGCGACCATATTTCTTGGAAAGGCTGGCTTCCAGATCGGAGGCAATCGCTGGAGTCAGCTGGGTAGCGCTTTCGACGACAGCTAGCTGCTTGTTGATCTCATTGGCAACCAGACGAGAAAAGGAATCCAAAATCCCCAAATAACCGTGTGGCTTGCTGCTAGCGACGCCATTGACCACGGTCCTCACGCGACTCTCATCGAGCTTCCCTTCTGCAATGCAGATACGGAAAAGCTGGCGAGAGGTGCGGCGGGCTTCCTTGCTGATTTTCATGGTCGGTTAAGGCAAAAAACGAAATAAATTACAGGGAAACTTGAGCGCTGGTTTCCTGATTGATGCGGCTTTGGTCGTCCGAGTTCAGGACTTTACCAGTAACGCGGCTGGTAGCATCAGTGACCATACGACCGAACTCACGCTTGAGTTGGGACATGAGTTGTTCGTGTTCCAAAGTCGAGGCTTCACGAGCTTTGGCGAGGATTTGACCAGCCTCATGAATGGCTTCTTGTTGGCGCTTTTCAGTCAGCGTCTTGGCGCTATCACCTGCTTCTTTGATCAGGCGGCTGGCATCATCATTGGCCTTATCTAAAACGGCTTTCGCATTAAGCTCGGCTTCTGCGAGATCTTTGGCGATCTTCTCGAGTTTAGCTTCACCGTCCGCGATACGCTGGCGGCGATGCTCGAGCATGGCCAAGATCGGGCCAAAGGCGAACTTTTTAAGAATCGCATAAACGGCGACAAAAATCAGGACCTGAGCCAGGAATTTAGGAAAGGACAGACCAAATTTCTGGGTCATTTCGTCCACCTTACCTTCCGCTAGGATTGGCATAATGGTTCCAGAGATAGGCGAAAAGAGTTCCATGGCTGAGGAGTGGACGAGAGTGTGAAAAACGAAAGGGAATTAAAAGGAGCAAAGTAGCGGGTTGATTTCCAACCCGCTACTAGATGAATGCTTATTTGCTGACGAAGAATGCAAGAATACCAAGACCTTCAGCAAGAGCCATGGCGATAATGCCAAGGGTCAGGATGTTACCGAAAGCACCTGGGTTACGGCCAACGGCTTCAACGGCCTTGGAGCCGATCAGACCCACGCCAATAGCGGCGCCAGCGCCACCAACAGCTTGAGTGATGTTGCCAGAGATACCGGTGACTGCAGCTGCTGCTTCACCGAGGATTGCGAGTTCAGAGATCATATATGATGTAGTTTTGTTTGTTGTGTCACTCACATCCACACGTTGCGCATGGTCCTGTGAGTAAAGGGTTTTTAGTGGTGCCCCTCCTCCTCATGATGTTCGTCATGGGTGGTGGAGAGCTGAATGTAAACGGAACAGAGAAGAGTGAAAACGATGGCTTGGAGCAGACCGACAAGCAATTCCATGAAGTAGAACGGGAAAGGGAAAAGAACACTGCCGATGAAACTCCAAGGGAAGCCAGCTTTGTCCAAAAGCCCACCCAAAGTGTGAAGAACACTTTCACCAGCGAAGATGTTACCATAAAGACGAACAGACAACGTCATTGGACGAAGGATCATGGAGACGACCTCGATCACACCCACAAACAAGAATACGATGGCGACAACAACGCCCATGATACCTTTGAGACCACCCTTGGCACCGAAGGTATGGGACAGGAAACCCATGACACCTAATTCCTTGATGGTCAGATACAACCAAACCAAGAATGCTGAGATGGATAAAGCCAATGTAGCATTTAAATCGGCTGTCGGCGGACGCAGCATGGGTTCATGCACCTCACCCACCATGAAAGGACCCACGGCATCACCAACACCGATGGTGCCAACTCCAGGAATCAGACCGAACCAGTTTGAAACCAAGATGTAGATGAAAAGAGTTCCAAGGAGCGGGAAAGCCAGCTTGGCTTGCTTTTCACCCACGATGCCAACGACACGGTCGTATAAGAACTCAATAATGAACTCGAAGAAGTTCTGAGCCTTGTGAGGGATCAGGGTCATGTTCTTCGTCGCCTTGCGGGAGAACCAGAGAACGATTCCCAATACAACCAGCGCCACGAGGACGGAATTGGTCAAGAATTCAAGGACACTGCTCCCATGAAACAACTCGATCGCCTTTGAGCTCACATTAGCGAGAACAGGCGTGGTCGGGAAAAGGTCAGAAAATAACTCCATAGCAAGAGGCGGGCCGAAATTGGCAGACATATTTTTTAGCAGGCTGAGGAAGAGAGGCAAGAGTTATTTGTGAAATTTTTCACAAGCTCCATGAACGCCTGATTTTAAAGCCTTCCGAGAGATTTTTCTGTCTTGTCATTTTTGAGCTTTTGAGGGCACCCGCAACCGCCTCCGCAGCCGGTTTTTTTCATACGAAGCGCACGAAAGAGGAAAATGCCCGCTGTAATCGCCACAATCGTTATAGCGGCAAAGGATTGAAAGTCAGTTGTCATGGTGAAGGCTAATCTAAATAGACTGCTGAGTGATTATTCACCGCGGAGCTTCTTACCGAGCAGACGCCCCAGCACATCTCCAATATCGAGTTTATTGTGATCATCGTCTTTACGTCGTGGCTGAGTTACTGGCACGTTTGGCGGATAGGAAATCACTGATCCAGGGACGGGCGGTAGTATCAGCTGAAGATCTTGAGCTGATGGTGAGCGGCTTCCGTAGTTCACTGCTGCCAGAGAAGGCCTGATCCCTGGATTGCGGAATCCAGCTGCTCCGAAGAACGAGATGTGTTGATTGATATCACTAAAGTAAGCGGCCAAACTACGTGTGTAGCCTGCTTGTGCAGCGGCGGATTGAGCCTCCCCCGAGGAATACTCCAATATGTGAAAAGTCCTGTAAATGTGTGAAAGTGGCACTCGTCCGGCTTTGCCGCATTTGCTGGCAAGGTCGTTTGAAAAGTGCGTCACGTCCGCAAGCAATTCCGTGAGAGCAGCAGAGACTACTAGCTCTGGACTGTTGGCAGGATATTTGCGCACCCGGCAGTGCTCGGCAAATGACTGCTGCAATACTTGGGTGGTGTTTCTCAAGCACTGCATGTGATGAGCGACTTCCTGCTGAGACACCGGGACCTGCTGAGTCATGCCAGGATAGGCACCGCGAGCTAACTCAGCATCTGAATAAATCGGCTGTTGATAGGTTTGTGCCTGAAGAAGAAGCGGCAGAAAAATCAATGACGCAGAGAAGAATAGAGGGCGGCTTTTCATAGATTCGAAGAATGCTAGGCACTAACGCATTAGAACACAATCATGAAACGCTATTACCCATGAAATGAGTCCTCCAAAGCAAGACGCTGACAACAAACACCGTAGCGTCCCCTATGGTTCACCCGAGTTTCCATTTCAGACAATCCTCTGCAGCTTTGTTAGGCTTGCTAGGCATCTGCTATGCACCCGCAAGAGCCACTCCCACATCACAGCTTGATTTCTTCGAGAAAAAAGTGCGCCCGATTTTGGTTCAGCGCTGTTACGAGTGCCACTCAGAGGAATCGGGAAAAAAGAAAGGTGGTTTGGCCGTGGATGCTAGAGACTCGTTGTTAATGGGTGGCGACAATGGCCCTGCCCTGGTCGCTGGGCATCCTGATAAAAGTCTTCTGATTGAAGCGATCCGTTACCAAAACCGTGACATGCAGATGCCGCCCAAAAGCGCGCTGCCAGCTGCGGAAAAAAAGACTCTCGAAGAGTGGGTGAAAATGGGCGCTCCAGATCCACGAGATACCATCGCGGTGAAAGCCCACGGTCCACGCGTCATCGACCTCGAAGCAGGACGCCAGCACTGGGCCTTTCAGCCTATC
>JAPLUM010000221.1 GCA_026397605.1 Verrucomicrobiota bacterium
GTTGTAGCCAGTGATGATTCATATGATGTGCTGGCACTTGAGATCAGCAGCTTTCAGTTAGAGACGATCAAACATTTCCGCACCAAGGTCAGTCTGTGGCTGAACTTTGCGCCAGATCATTTGGCTCGCTATCCAGGCATGGATGAGTACTTCGCAGCCAAGTCACGCATCTTTGAAAATGTCACTTCTGATGATGTTTCCATCGTGCGTGCGGGTGAGCCCGTTTCTTCGGGTCCATCTCGGCGCCTGACTTTTTCCGCTTATGGAACTGTGGCGGACGGCACTTACACTTCGGGTAAGTTTTATGTGGAGGGTGAACTCGTCGGTGATGCTTCCACCTTGCGCCTTCGTGGCAAACACAACATGGAAAATGTGTTGGCTGCCATGATGGCCTGTCATGTCTTTGGCCTTTCTTTTCCAGCGATGCTGGTAGCCGTCGCAAGTTATGCGCCTCCAGCACATCGCTGTGAGTTAGTGCGTGAGTTGAATGGTCGTGAATACATCAATGATTCCAAAGCCACCAACTTGCACGCTTTGGAAGCCTGCATCGGATCCATGGAACAACCAATCGTCCTCATTGCTGGAGGAAAGGACAAGCAGCTCGATTACTCTCCTTTGAGGTCATCCCTCAACGGTCAGGTTCGCGCCATGGTCTTGATTGGAGAGATTCGTCAGTCCCTGCACGACATGTTCTCGGATATAGTCCCCTGCCACGTGGCTGTGGATATGGCAGAAGCTGTTCGCCTTGCAGCTTCTGTCTCACTGCCTGGCGATAGCATCATCCTCAGTCCCGGTACTTCCTCTTTCGACATGTACACGGGCTACGGCCAGCGCGGAGAAGCTTTCCGCACGGCTGTAAACGCCCTCATTTAATCACATAACAACAAAAAAGCACATCATGAAAAAGCCCAAAAAAGACAAAATCCTCCTCAATCTCCTTGAGGGTGAAAAGCACAAACACCGTGTCGCCATGGTTAATGAGGAAGCGGCATGGAATCAGCATGAACCCAATTCAAACATGGCTCGCATGTTTGTCGTCATGCTCTTGATCCACGTCGTCGTGATCGGTGGCATCATTGTTTATGACATGATGAATGGTGAAGAGGCTCAGCCTGCGACAGTCATTACCGCAAGCTCAGCTTCCACCCCTTTAAGCTCATTGCCTTCTCCATCGGCAAAGATTGAAGCTTCCAGCAATCCTATTCCGATTGAAGAATGCGCTACCTATGAGTGGCGCTCAGGTGACTCCATTGCCAGCGTTTCTAAAAAACTCGGTGTTACAGAAGCTGTGCTCATTAAGATGAACATGTTGGATAAAGGCACTCAGCTAGAAGCAAATTCCATCATTCGTTATCCGAAGCAACCCGTGGTGAAAGCCGTTGGCATCAGCGTTGCTGGAGCCAATGGTGAACTTGCGACATCTGCACTACCAACGGCGAGCATCGCCGCAGCCAAAGATGCCATGCCACTGGTGGCCCCAGGTGAGCAATCTTTCTCCTTCCAGCCAACCATTGCAGGTGAGCTAGCGCCGACCCCAGGTGAGGTGCCCGTAATCCCCATGGTTCAAGATGCGCCACCCGCTGCCCTGACGACTCAGGCCACAGGTGCGCCTGAAATCGTTGAAACCAAGGCTGAGCAGCTGCCGCTGGTGATTGAAGAAACCGTTCCAGCTCCAAAAGAAGAGGCCCCGAAAGTGGCAGCCGTAAAGACACCCAAGGCTGAGCCACGGGAAGAAGGCGTGCCTAAAGCCCTACCAGTCAAGCGTTACACCCCGCCAGCAGTGAACAAGCCAGCCGTCAAAAAAGTGGCTGATGCTGCACCCGCCAAAAAAGAACCCACCAAGGCTTCCCGCACCTACACAGTGAAATCGGGAGAGACTCTCTACAGCATCGCCACACGCAATGGCGTGAGTGTAAAGTCCCTGCAAGCTGCCAATAAGATCGTCAAGCCAGAAAGCCTGCGTGACGGCTTGAAGCTGGTCATTCCAGCGCATTGATCCGTCTTTCAAGCTCCCACTCTCAACCATCTTCTTATGGCCAAACGCTCCGTA
>JAPLUM010000291.1:0-8440 GCA_026397605.1 Verrucomicrobiota bacterium
TTCAAAGTTTCACGGCATGAAAGCCAACGACTTGTGAGCATGATAGCCTTCACCTTTTGAGTGTACTGACATTGTCTCGTAACGCCTTGATTCAGACAACTTGAAACGTGAAACCTGAAACTCGAAACACGGATTTAGGATTAGCGTTCATTGGGTTCCCTGTAGCGGTTTAAAAAAATCTTCAATCTGTGTCATCTGTGAAATCTGTGGATCAAAATTTTTTGGATCTTGGTCCACAGATGACTTAGATTTCGCGGATGAGGGAAGAGATATTAAGAGCAGAATGGGGATGCTGAATGGTTTTAGTCTGCGGTCGAGACTCGAAGGCAGTTGACGGCCAAAATGGATTTTCACCCAGCTCATTGAGGCTGATTCTAGAAATTCAGCCATTGAAAAGATTGACAGGGAGGTGGAATGGATGCCCTAGATGGCACCACTTCTGCCGTCCCTTCGTATTGCCTATCATGTCCAAAGCCCTTATCATTGCCGAAAAGCCCAGTGTCGCCGCCGATCTCGCCCGTGCTTTGGCGAAATCTCCCGGCATGAAGGCCTTTACCAAGGAGAAGGATTATTATGAGAATGATACCCACGTCATCTCCAGTGCTGTGGGGCATTTGATCGAGCTGGCGATGCCTGAGGTGAATGGTAAAAAAATCGGTTGGGGCTGGACGAGCCTGCCGATCATGCCCGAGGAGTTCGAGCTGAAGCCTATTGAAGATAGCGCCGACCGATTCAAGCTTTTGAAGAAGCTGATCGCCCGCAAGGATGTGGATCGTCTGATCAATGCCTGCGATGCGGGCCGCGAGGGGGAGCTGATCTTTCGTTACATTATTGAAGCTGTAGGCAGCAAAAAGCCTGTCCAGCGTCTGTGGATGCAGTCCATGACCCAGGGGGCGATCCTGGATGCCTATAAAAAACTGCGGACTGGTGCTGAAATGCAGCCTCTGGCAGATGCGGCAAAGTGTCGGAGTGAGTCTGACTGGCTGGTCGGCATCAATGCGACCCGTGCTCTGACGGCTCTCAATTCCCGCAATGGGGGCTTCCGCCTGACCCCAGCGGGTCGTGTGCAGACGCCGACGCTGACTATTCTGGCCAAGCGCGAGAATGAGATCCAGGCGTTTGTCTCCCGCACCTATTATGAGGTGCATGGTTATTTTGAGGTGACTGCTGGCAAGTATGAGGGCCGCTGGTTCAATGAATCTTTCCAAAAGGACGAGCAGGACGAACACAAAAAAGCCGAGCGTCTCTGGGACCTGCAAAAGGCTGAGGAGATCGTCAAACGCTGCCTGGGTAAGCAGGGCCGGATTGAGCAGATCACCAAGCCAACCAAGCAGATCGCCCCTCTACTTTATGATCTGACCAGCCTCCAGCGTGAGGCGAGCAATCGCTTTGGTTTCTCAGCTCGTCGAACCCTCCAGATTGCCCAGGCGCTCTATGAGAAGTTCAAAGTGCTGACCTATCCAAGAACGGACTCTCGCTACCTGCCTGAGGACTACCTGGATACGGTGAAGGAGACGATGAAGACCTTTGCCAGTCATGATCGGAAGAAGCAGGATGCCCTGCCTCAGGATCTAGGTGACCATGCGGCAAAGGCTCTGGATAACAAATGGATCAGGCCCACGAAGCGTGTCTTTGACACGACGAAGGTGAGTGACCACTTTGCCATCATCCCGACCGGTCAGATTCCGCCAAAGGAACTGCCAGAAGCTGAGCAAAAGCTCTTCGACATGGTGTCCCGCCGTTTTGTCGCGGTGTTTTTCCCTCCCGCAGAATTTGAAGTCACCACCCGCATCACGCGGATCGAGCAGGACGCTTTCAAGAGTGAGGGTAAAGTCCTAGTTGAGCCGGGTTGGCTGGCGGTTTACGGCAAAAAAGCCGCTGAAGAAGCTGCTGCTGAAGGTGAGAGCAATGCCAAGCTGCTGGTCTATGCCAAGCATGGCGACAGCGCTAAAACGGTGGATTGTGAGGCTGCGACCATGCAGACCAAGCCGCCAGCACGCTTCACGGAAGCGACGCTTCTTTCCACCATGGAGACAGCCGGAAAGCTCGTCGATGACGAAGAACTGGCAGAGGCGATGAGTGATCGCGGTCTGGGCACACCGGCCACGCGAGCCGCCATCATCGAAGGTCTGATCAGTGACAAATACATCGAGCGCACAGGCCGTGAAATGGCGGTGACCTCGAAGGGGCTTTCCCTGATTGGCCAGATCAGCAGCATCGGGATCGAGGCGCTGAGCAGTCCTGAGCTCACCGGTCAATGGGAGCACAAACTCCGCCAGATGGAGCATGCCAAGCTGGATCGAAGCACTTTTATGCGGGACATCCGCAGCCTGACCAGCGATGTGGTGGAGAAGACTCGGGCTTATCAAAAAGTCGCCAAAGACCGTGTCTATCCTGACTTTGAGGCCAAATGCGGCGTCTGTGGTCACGCTGGCTTCAAGCAATCTGAAGACGTACTCACCTGCAAAAATGACGAGTGCAAAGTGAAGGTCTATAAAGTGATCGCTGCCAAAGAGCTGCCTGAAGATCAGATGCGCGAGCTGCTAGAAAAGCGTTTCTTGGCACCGCAGGAAGGCTTCCGCAGTCGCTTGGGGAAAGAATTCACTGCTGGGATCGAGATCAAAGACGATGGTAAAACCGGCTTCGTTTTCCCAGGTGGAGTCAATGATCCTGATGCACCGCCACCCTTCGATTATGAGGCGGCTACACCCATCGCCGACTGCCCAGTCTGCGCGAAAAAAGGTCGCAAAGGCAAGATCTACGAAACGCCTGAGCACTACATGTGCAATGTCGCTGCGAAAGATGCCAAGGCCTGCAATGGCCGGCTGCCGCGGGTGCTTTGCAAAAAAGAGATCACCACTGCCAATGCGGTGAAGTTTTTCACTGAAGGCAAGACCGATCTGATCGAAGGCATGATCTCCAAAAGAGGCCGCCCTTTCAGCTCCTTCCTCAAATGCAATGCAGGTGATAAGCGACTGCTTGGTTGGGAGTTCCCACCACGTGAGGCCAAGCCTAAAGCTGCGCCGAAGCCGAAAGGTCGTTTTGCCAAAAAAGCCGCAGCGGCTGATGCAGCTGATGCTGGCGAGTGATCGTATTCTCTGGGTTGCACCTTGCTCCATTCCTTCTATTTTCCGACTCATGATTCCTGCTGAACGCCGCTCCACTCCCATGCTTTGGGTCCCCTTACTGCTTGTCGTCCTTGCGCTGATTCTTCAGTGGCTGAAGCTGACCTCTCCGCAGATGGGTTTGTTGCCGAACTTCTCCCCATGGATGGCGCTGGCCTTCACTGGCACCCTCGTGATGTCGCGTGCTTTGCCATGGGCAGTCTGGCCGGTGGCGATGTTTGGGGTGAACCTCGCCGCGCTTGGTTTCTCCGCAGCGTTGACAGGTGAAAATCTGGCCATTTATGCCATCTACGCCCTGGCTGCTTGGTCGGCCTCTCAGTTCCGCGGACGCCTAGGCCTGTTCCAGGGACTACTCGGTGTGGTGCTGTGCAGCGCTGTCTTTTATCTTGTCACCAATACCGTCTCGTGGGCAGGCAGTCCTGCCTATGCCAAGAGCTTCAGCGGCTGGTTGCAGGCTCTGACTACAGGGCTGCCGGGCTATCTGCCGACCTGGACCTTTTTCCGTGCTTCCTTTTTCAGCGATCTTGGTTTCAGTGCCCTGCTCATGCTGGCTTTCAATGCCGAAGCCCGAGTGCGTGATCAGGCGACCATGCCACTGCTGGCTGTGACTGCGCGCTGATTTTTAGGACAGATCTATGTCCCAGCCTATTCCGCAGCCCATCGACCCCGCTGAACTCCCAGCGCTGGCTTTGGCGACGATGAAAAAGGCCAGGTTCCCCATGCTGGCGACCTGTGATGGAGATCAGGCTCGAGTGCGCCCCGTCTCGCCCGTGCGCACGGATGGCTTCACGGTCTATGTGGCCAATCTGCGGCGCTATGCCAAGACTGCCCAGCTGGCCGCTAATCCTAAGGCCGAACTCTGCTACACAGACGATGACCATCATCAGGTGCGCATCACGGCTACGGCCTCACTGGTGACAGATCCGGTGCTACTCAAAGAGATCTGGGACAGCAATCCTCTGCTGCGTGCCTACCTGCGTACGCCGGACAATCCAGAGCTGATCATCTACTGTTTCACGCCGAATGAAGTGCGCTACATGCGTGAATGGGCGCTGGAGTATCATTCGGTGAATCTTCAGGATTTTTGACGGAGCATTGGCATTCTTCATCACCCTGCCCATGCTGACCCCATGACCCGCGAAGACGCTGCCGACATTCTCAACCGCATTGCCCTCCTGCTTGAACTCAAAGGTGAAAATCCTTTCAAAATCCGCGCCTACAAAAGTGGTGCCGAAGTGGTGGAAAGCTACGCCGGAGACATCATGCAATTGGCCGCCGACAATAAGCTGGCTGGCATCAAAGGCATTGGCGATGCACTGCGTGATAAACTGCATGAAATGGCCACGACAGGGAAGCTGGAGTTCTTTGAGAAACGTGGTGAAGCGGCAAAGATCAGCGGCTTTGGTGACAAAACCGTGGTGAAAATCTTGGAGAGCATCGCTTTCCGTGCCGAGCACGCGTCTGAGTTCCGCATCGATCAGGTCTATGCTTTGGCACTGGATATCCTCGACACACTGCGTGCGCATCCAGCTGTCTCGCGTGCGGAAGTCTGCGGCAGTTTCCGGCGTGGTAAGGAGACGGTGCATGACTTGGATTTTCTGGTTTCCACGCGCAAGCCTGAGCAAGTCATCGCCGATTTTGTGGCCCTGCCGCAGATTGAAAAAGTCATCGTTCAGGGCGGCACCAAGGCCAGCGTCTATGCCCCTAACGGTGTGCAGTGTGATCTACGGGCCGTCAGCAGCGCCGAGTTCCCCTTTGCGCTGAATTACTTCACGGGCAGCAAGGAACACAACGTCGTCATGCGTCAGCGTGCTTTGGATCGGGGGCTTTCCCTCAATGAGTATGGGTTCACTCCGACCGAAGCAGGAGCCAGCCTTTCGGAGGCCATTCAGGAGATTCATGATGAGCGTGACATTTACCGTGCGCTCGGGCTCGACTACATCGAACCCGAGCTGCGGGAAAACTCCGGCGAAATCGAAGCCGCTGCTCAAGGGCGGCTGCCAGCGCTGATCCAATTGGAAAATCTACGCGGCGTCTTTCACAATCACACCACCGCCAGCGACGGTCGCGGCACCCTGCGTGAGATGGCCGAAGCTGCGCGAGATCTCGGTTTGCAGTATCTCGGCATCGCCGACCACAGCAAAAGTAGCTTCCAGGCCAATGGCCTTAACGAGCAGCGTCTGCGTGCCCAGATCGCCGAGATTCGCGCCATGAATGCGGAGTTTGACGGACACTTCCGCCTCTTTGCCGGCAGTGAAGTGGACATCCTCAAAGATGGCTCGCTAGACTTTGATGACGATCTTTTGGCCGAGCTAGATTACTGCGTGGCCAGCGTGCATAACGTTTTCAATCTGCCTGAAGCTGACATGACGAGGCGCATCATCCGCGCCATTGAAAATCCGCATGTCACCATGCTAGGCCACGTCACAGGACGCCTGCTTTTACAGCGCCCAGCCTACGCCGTGAACATCCCCGCCATCATCGATGCCGCTGCCGAGACAGGCACCATCATTGAGGGGGAGATCGAAGCAGCCCTGAAAAAGCAGCGAGCTGATTGATGGATTCAGTGGATATACCACGCGTCATCAGGTTTTGTGAAACCAAGTGACGAAGGCCGACAGTTCTAAGCGCCAAAGGTGCGGCGCATACCAGCCTGGGCCAACGGCCTCGTTATTACACACAAGTCGAAGGGTTTTGGAGTGACCAAATCGCTGCCATATCTTCGACACGTCGAAGCCCTTGCCAGAGCGTCTGCACTCCGGGTGGGCTTGCGTATTTCCCTCCCCGCTCAATCCACCCTCCGAGCTTTGCCACTAGCTTGATGATCTCCCCTGCACTTGGCACCTGTTTGGGCATCGGCTCCTTGGCTCCCTTCACTTTCAGCCACGCTACTCGCCATTCGGCCTCGCTAAACACGCTCCCGCCTTCTTTCTCCGGCTCATTCTGTGCTATCTGGCTCAGCCACATCACTCGCCAGGCGATGATGAGCGCTATGGCTAGGTGACTCAGATGGCTCGATGCACTCTCAAAGCGGCGATCCTCAATCCGACACCCGCTCTTGAGTGTGCGAAAGAGCACTTCGATCATGAACCGCTTGGCGTAGGCTTCGATGATCTCGCTTACCTCCTGCTCACTTCTCACCGGTAATGTGGTCAATAGCAGCCATTCCACGGCGACATCTCCCTCGGGTGGATTTTTCTCTCTCACGAGCACCGCATTGATGCATGCTGGCTCTAGCCGATGCCCATGCCGGGCGGGTGGTCGTAGTGTGGCCCCTGCTCTGACTCGCACTTCGACTTCGATGTCTCGGTCCTCTCGGGGTTGCCGTCGGCTGCGCTTATCACACATGAGCTTGGCCTTACGCCCTCGCACACGCAGCTTGCGCAGGGCGATGATGGGGGCCTCAGCACAAGCTTCCCACAGTCTGCTCACCTCAGGGATACTCTTCTCGGCATCATCACCTTCGGCCTGTGACTGGAGGGCGCGGTCTTGGAAGGCTCGCACGATCCAGTATAATGGTGCGCTTTGCCCCTCGATCATGGAGGGTTGGAGGTATTCATAAATATCGGCCTCACTGTCGGCGACGCAGATAAAACGTGTGTGCTCTTGGTCTTGAGCACGGCTGCGGGCGGCGGCTAAGCCTTCGAGCCAGCGGTAGCTCTCCTTGTCTTCAATAGGGGTGCGTTGACGCTGCGCCCGAGTCGGTCGCTTAGCCGCTTTACCTTTGGGTCGCTCGGGGCGGATGACGATCTTGTGCCAAAGGCTCCCGAGGGGTGAGCCTTCCGGTGTGAAGGCGTGCAGCAGATGGAGCAATGCACCTTGGCGGAGAGAGTCGTCTAATGGGCCAGCGCCGAGGATGCGCTGCTCTGGCTGACTCATGTCGATCTCCGTGGTGTCTTGCACTAAGAGGACGGTGGGGTGAGCGGAGATACGCTCTGTTGTTTGCTCTGCGTGTGCGCTGAGCAAGGCATGCGGTGTAACAGATGGGTTTGAGAGGAAGCGGTAAGCGGCAGCGATTTGGGCGTGGTCGCCACCACAGGCTTGGGGGATGCTGGCACCGGGTGTTTTCGCCATGGTCTGCAATAGGGTGGCGAAACGGCGATCGAGTCGTTTGTCACCACAATCGACGCCTTTGCTTTCGAGTAGGGTCCAATCAGATTTGCAGGGGGCTTTTGTCATCCCTCAGACCTACTCGCCGCCATTCAGGCTTCCAATGGTTATTTAAGATGTGTGTAATAACGAGGCCAACGGCCCAGGAATGCAGCCGTCCACGGTAGTCCAAGACAGAGGGCTGAAAGCCCGACCCATGCTCACAGATTCTCAATTCTACGCCAATAGATGCGGACGCGAAGGAGCAGTGTAGTGAGGAAGGCGTTCCTTGCTGCCGGAAACAAGATACAAGATAGGCGCTTACGAGATTTAGAGGCTGAGGCATGACGCAGGGACCATGGGGCGGGCTTTCAGCCCTTTACCTGATCGGTGCGCTGGGGTGGAGCGACCTGGGCCGTTGGCCCAGGCTGATATCGTTCGCGCCTTTGGCGCTAAGAAAGAGGTCATGGTAGATGGTCCTGCCCAACTGGCATCCTCGCTTCGCAAAACTTGATGAGGCGAGGTATATAAAAAAACGGGCCGGATCTGGTGATCCGGCCCGTTGGTGATTTGAGTCTAGCTGAAGCGAATTACAGGCCTTTGCTGACGATGTATTTCACGAGATCGACGACGCGGTTGCTGTAACCCCACTCATTGTCATACCAGCTGACGAGCTTGAAGAACTTACTGTTCAGTTCAAGGCCTGAGCCGTGGTCGAAGATGGAGCTGTGCTGATCGTGAATGAAGTCGGTGCTGACCACTTCGTCGGCGGTCCAGTTCAGGATGCCTTTGAGGTAGGTCTCGCTAGCCTTCTTCATGGCGGCGCTGATTTCAGCGTAGCTGGTTTCCTTCTCCGTCTTCACGGTGAGATCGACAACAGAAACGGTTGGAGTAGGAACGCGGAAGGACATGCCGGTGAGCTTGCCTTTCACTTCTGGGATGGCCAGACCGACAGCCTTGGCTGCGCCAGTGCCGCTTGGGATGATGTTGATGGCAGCGCTGCGGCCACCTTTCCAATCCTTGGCGCTCGGGCCGTCCACGGTCTTCTGGGTGGCGGTGTAGCTGTGGATGGTGGTCATGAGGCCTTCAGCGACGCCGAATCCTTCTTTCAAGAGCACGTGAACGACAGGTGACAAGCAGTTGGTTGTGCAGGAAGCGTTGGAGATGAAGTGGTGTGCCTATGGATAATACTTCTCATGGTTAACTACCATGACGATGGTGATTTC
>JAPLUM010000291.1:8446-9648 GCA_026397605.1 Verrucomicrobiota bacterium
GGCAGGGCGGATGGGCCTGCGCGGACGGCGAGACATTTGATCTCATGACCATCGACGACAAGGATATCGTCTTCAGCGAGATCAGGGCTGCTTTTCTTGGAGGTGACGCTTTCACGGGCTTTGCCCTGTGTGGAGTCATATTTGACGAGGTAAGCGAGGTTGTCTGCGGACACGAGGTCGTTTACGGCGACGACGTCGAACTCTTTGCCGAGGAGGCCTTGATCACAGATTGCGCGAAACACGAGGCGACCGATGCGCCCGAAACCATTGATGCCGATTTTGACCATTGTAAGTGTGTGTGGGATTTTAGGGGGATTTTCCCAGCAGAACAGATGTGTTGCAGGGGCCGATGCATAAACGCAGGGGGGGGATGCGTCAACTATCGGTTCTGGATGGAATCGACAAAGCCTAACAAAATTACGCCAGTCCCATGTTTGCAAGCTGGCCTGCTCGATTTCTACTGACTTCATCAGAATGGGAAACCATCAAGAAAGTGAATGCAGATCGCGCTAAAGTGCGTTCTATGATTTCATGAAACTGATCCGCGATCTCTTGGTGCTGGCCTCAGGGGTTTTATCTGCCCTGTATTTGCTGAATATAGGATTCGGAGTGGTGGAGCTTATTCCAGACAATGTGCCGATTTTTGGTAATCTCGATGAGGCTACAGCTACAGCGCTGCTACTGAATTGTCTGAATTACTTTGGCCTGGACCTCGGCCGTTTTTTGCGCCTCCGCTTCAGCCGTTACGTGGGCTTTCTGAAAGACGCCCTGGCGATTGAGGGGTTGGGCCCGCTGGCCAACGTGGTGAACGTCCATGGCACTGGTGGGGGGCGTGGGCACCCCTTCCCCATCGGAATCAGCCAACTGCTGAAAACGTGGCAGGATCACCCCGACGTCACGGTGGGAACCGACATCTACTTGGGTGACCTTGGCGTGCACAACCTCGCCGACCTGTACCTGCTCAACGCGGCGACCCGGGCCACGCTGCTCCCCGGCCAAAGGTTGGGCAGCGTTGAGTTCGAAGCCGGCGATGGCGACTATGGTTCGAATCAGGGTCAGCGCTACGACCCCTCGGCGGCTGACCTGACCATCGCGGGATCGAACGCGCAGGACGTAGCAGCCATCTACGTGAAAAACGACAAACTGGTCGTGGCGTACAACCGCAGCGGCACGGTGAACTACCTCACCATTCCGCTCGACGG
>JAPLUM010000129.1 GCA_026397605.1 Verrucomicrobiota bacterium
TGAGATCCTTCAGAGGCTGAAGCCTGGCATCTTCTGCCAAGGCGGGCACAAGCAAAAGCACGGAGAGAAGGAGCAACAGGTAGTTCATAAGGAGAAAAGACAGTTTAATCCAAACGCTGCAACGAGGGCAAGTTCATCAGAACTTCTCTTGATCGTTCCCCATGCAAGATTAAGGCATGGGGTCATGAAACTTTCCAAGAAAGCCGAATATGCGATGCGCGCCCTGCTGGCGATGGCCCGATCTCCAGAAATACCCACTTTTGCGATCCAAGACATCGCAGCCAGTGAGCGCATTCCTTTGAAGTTTCTTGAGCAGATTCTGCTAACCCTCAAAAATGGCGGGCTACTAAGAAGCAAACGCGGTGTGGGTGGAGGCTACCAATTTCACAAATCGGCAGCTCGCATTACTTTGGGGGAAATCATTGCCCTCATCGATGGCCCTTTTATGCCGCTACCCTGCGCAGGTGGGGATACATCGGCCTGTGATTGTGGTATCGCCGGCGGCTGCGGTCTGGGGCAGACCTTTAATCTGTTACGCGAGCAGATGAATGCCTGGTTAAACACCACGACGCTGACTCATGTTCTGGAACGAGAACGAAATGACTCCGTGAGTTTTGAGATTTGAAGACAGTTCTAATTTGCCTCTCCAGATAAAGGCGGCATCATCGCCTCCACCTATGACGCACAACGTATATTTCTGGCTGAAGAAAGACATGACCGCCGATCAAGTAGCCTTCTTTGAAACGGAACTCAAAGAACTACTGAACCTAGACTACATTTCCCATGGCAGCGTGGGGAAGCCAGCAAAGACTGAGGAGCGTCCTGTCACGGACCATAGCTTCAGCTATACTTCCACGCTGCACTTCAAGACCATGGCGGACCACGAGTTTTATCAAAACGGTTGCCCCAAGCACAAACACTTCGTTGATAACTGCCGTCAATTTTTTGATCGCGTCGTGGTCTATGACTCAGATGCCATTTGAGCACGTTTCAGAGCCTGAGAAATGCGCGCTGACGATAGAGCCAGAAGCAAAGCAGCCAAAGAACGGCTAGAACACTGGCTTTTTCAATCACCGGACCCCAGGTCATTGCGAAAAGATCAGCCATGCCGTGTTTGCTGAGTTGCATCCCAATCCAGCCTGCTGTGAGGCTGTGCATGACATAAATGAAAATGCTATTCATGCCAACAACCACGAGGGGAAAGAACGGTTTTTTCAGTCAGACGATTTCGATCAGCCAATAAAAGCCAGTCAGCATCACCAGCACTAATCCGCCGCTAAAAAGCACCCAAGACGGCGTCCAGATCCGCTTCACTATCGGGCAGCCCACAAAGCCAACGACTGTCCCCACAAGCAAGGCGACGGCTGCGACAACCAGTAGCATTCCACATTTTTGCAACTGACTGCGCGGACTATTGAGAAGAAAATTTCCAGTCACGGCCCCGCCCAACATGGTGGCAAGGGCTGGGATGAAGTTCAGGGTGGTATAGCCGTTCGCATTGGTGATGAATGGCTGGGCGTGGGGAAGAAGATTCAACAACCAGCGGTCGAAGTCCGCTGCGGCATTGAGCCCCTTGCTCCAGTGCCCGAAAAATCCTGGCAGAAGATCTTCCTTCACAGCTCCAATGGCCCCATAATCAAAAGCTTCCGCAGGCAATGGATGCTGAAAGAACCAGAACCAATAACCGCCAAGGATCATCACCATGACAGCGACACAATACTCCCAGCCTAGCCTTGCTAGGATGGAAAGGAAAACGTAGCCGAGACCAATCTGAGCCAGGACATTGGTGAAGATCCAAAGTGTCTGCTTTTCCTTACTTCCAGTGGAAAGCAACACAGCCAAGAGAACGAGACTGAGCGCACGCATCAGAGAATGCCAAGTTAAGCCAATGATGCCCTGCCCTGCTTCTTTTCGACGAGTCACGGACAGGGGAACAGCAATACCAACCATGAACATGAAACTTGGCTGAATCAGATCCCATAACGAACAACCTGTCCACGGCACATGGGAAACTTGATACTTGATCTGCTGCCACCACCAGGAATCTGGATAAAGACCCGCCATCTGCGCCAGCCCTAGACCTGAGGAAGCCATGAGTAACATGACAAATCCGCGAAAGGCATCAAGGCTAACGAGTCTCTGATTGGGTTGCATCTCATACCTACGTGAAGATGGACGCAGGCTTTTCGATTAACGAGATGAAAACAAAAAACCGCCTGAGCCACCCCGGACACAGACGGTTATTTGGTAGATGATGGTAACCAATGAGATCCTATTTCTCAACCCAGCGCACAGCTTCCATGAGC
>JAPLUM010000512.1 GCA_026397605.1 Verrucomicrobiota bacterium
GGCGTCGGCGGTTTCATCGAGCTGGCCAGCCATGGCTGCGCCGATTTTTAGAGCAACTTCAAAAGCTGGGGCTGTCTTGCTGCGGAAGATTTCCAGGACTTGAGTGTTGCTGAGGGCGACGGGGTGATTGTTCCAGAGGAGCTCGGCACCCTGACCACGGCAGAGTTCGCGTTGGCCTTCAGCAGCGACTTTTAAGCAGGCGCTGCGGATGTGGCTGGCGCAGGTCATTTCGGCGAGCAGGCGGTAGCCTTCGCCGATGAGGAGGTCGCCGACGTTGAGTGCGACGCCGACTCCGTATTCGGAATGCAGGGTGGGCTCTCCATAGCGCTCGGCATCGTTGTCTTCAATGTCGTCGTGGATGAGTGAGGCTTTGTGAAAGGCTTCCACCGAAATGGCGGCGAGCTTGAGATCGTCTGAAATGGGTGCCTCAGGATCTTCACGCAGAGCCTGGTAAGCCGCGATGGTCAGGAAGGGCCTCCAGCGTTTGCCAGCTCGGGCCAGCCAGTCACGGCCGATCTGTTCGGTCTGGCAGGTGGGTTTGCCGAGCAGCTGATCGAGCGCTTCGGGGGTGAACCAGGTCTTCACCTCATCATGCAGGGCATTCAGATTCAGGCGGCGGGTTTTGTCCTCGCTGGTCAGGTGGATGTAGTCCCAGACCCAATCGACATCGACAGTGGTGTCAATGCAGTCGTCCTGGAGCAACGGTACGGCCACTGCAGGGATGGCTGCAGCCTCGATATAGGGGAAGGTGCGCTCTAAAACGGGCAGGCAGGAGATGCCGACGATGGCCTCGATCTTCCCAGTCTGGATGAGTGACATGACGATGGCACTTCCCTCGGCGACGAGGACGGCGTAACCGAGTTTTTCGGCTTCGTTTTGGAAGTCCTGAATCGAACACAGGCCACACTGTTTGCAGAGCAGGCCGAATTCATCAAACGGGGCAGGGCACTTGCTCTCGATGCGCAGGCATTTGGGCATGAGCAGGAGGCGTTTTTCAAAAGGCACGCTGGCCAGGGATTCACGCCAGGTTTCATTGGCAAGCAGCACGCCTGTGTAGTCGCGATAGGCTTTGTCGATGCCATTGAGCGCCATGATTTGATCCGTATGGACCTGTAGCTCATCAATCGGTACTGGCGGGACAAGG
Organism: Verrucomicrobiota bacterium; assembly: GCA_026397605.1. GTDB lineage: Bacteria > Verrucomicrobiota > Verrucomicrobiia > Verrucomicrobiales > Verrucomicrobiaceae > Prosthecobacter. The sequence continues at coordinate 1,145 of JAPLUM010000512.1, forward strand.
CGGTGCTGCTCGGTGTATTCGCGCACGGCTTTGAGGACAAAGTCGCGGTCCGGCTTGGTTTGTGGGATGTTCTTCTTGGGCTGCCGAAAGCGGCGCACCAATCCAGGGATGACGGGGGGCAGGGCAGCAGAACGGACAGCGACGGTGGACATGGAAATGAGGGACGGAAGAAAAAGTGGGGAAGGTGGCCAGAGGAAACTCGTTTGGCCTACCCTCTAACCGTGTCGCATAGACTTAGTCTTGCAAGGATTGCGCTGAACTTGACAAAATTGGCGTATAATTAGACGACCGTGCCTTTGTTGCCGCTCTTTTTCTTCTTCGGTTTGGCGTTGTCACCAGGGATGCCTTCGTCTTGGAGGATGGTGTCTTGCGGGAGCGGGGCGGCCTCGGTTTCGATTTTTGGGGTAGGTTCGCTATAGGGCGTCTCTTTTTGGTAACGCTTCAGTCGTCCGTTGAACTCTGTTTCAAGGGCTTTGCGTTCTTCCTCCGGGATGTCTTTATCCTCAGCTAAGAGGGCGAGTGATTTTTTCTGCCAGAGGATGGCTTCAAAATACTCGCCATTGCGGGCCAGGCAGGCAGCCTTGGTGTCGATCATTTCATAGCGCTGGTCTTCGCCTGATTCATCCATGATGCGGAGGGCTCGGGAGGCAAAAAGCACGGCCTGCTCACCATTTTGCAGAGATTCATCTGGGCAGGTGGCCAGGAACCAAGCAAGATTGTTAGCGGACCATGGGTCATCGCTTTTAGCGGCCCTCTGATACCAGGCTCCGGCGCGGCGGTAGTCCAGGGGAACACCACTGCCTGTGTAATAGAGATTGGCCAGTCGGCTCATGGCTTGCACATGGTCCTGCTGGGCGGCGCGCAGGTAATAGAGGGCGGCTTTGGAAATGTTTTTGGTCGCGCCAACGCCACGTTCGAGTTTGGCGGCAAGGGCCGTCTGGGATTGGGGATGATTCTGATCGGCTGCCTTTTCTAGCCATTCAGTGGCCTTAACTGGGTCTTGCTTGATCCCCTTGCCCAGGTCGTAAGCCATCGCTACAGCGAATTGCGCCGGGGCAAAGCCGTTGTCGGCGGATTTACGATACCACTCCACAGCTTTGGACTCGTCCTTTTTGACTCCAGCTCCGTCTTCGTAGAGTGAACCCATGACAAATTGGGCTCGCAGGTGCTTTTGGTTCGCCGCCTTCTCCATCCATTGAAGGCCGGCGGCTGGATCTTTTTTCATTTCCTCGCCTGTGATCATGCGGAGCCCTAACTCGAACTGAGCATCAGCATCTCCACGTTTGGCGTAGGTTTCTAATTCTGTGACATTGAATCGTGGGCCTCCCTGGGCCTGGGCTGTGTTGGCACTCAGGCCAAAAATCACGATAAAGGAGAAGAGGGCGAGGGACAGGCGGATCATACGATGAGAAGTTACGTTTGCAGTTGCCGTTATCAGACTGTCAAAATGGTAGAAAGCTCAATCTAGTAGCAAATTTAGCGTGACCAGCGTGCTCCTGCACCCAGGGCCACCTTCCAGCCACGCAGATGCATGAATGAGTAGTCGGTCTTTCCGATTGCGCCGACCATGGGAGATCCGGTAGCGCTTTTCCAGGCTTTGCTCATGCTTTCACCCGTATGGCAGCCCCAGCTTTTGCAGTAAGCTTTGCGGGCAAAGGCGCTGCGATTCAGCCGACTCAGTTCAGATTGATGCAGCCATACGGTGCTACCTGCATAGATCTCCGAGCTGTAATCAAAGAGGAAGCAGTATTTGTTGGAGTGACCGAAGTATTCAAAGCCAGAAATTTTGGCTCGGCGACGCGGCACGGTCTGGCTGCCACTGTTGATGTAATTGATGACTTCATCTCCCGTTCTGAACCAGACGAGGTTGATCTTATAAGTATCGCGCACGGACTCGCAGTGCGCGGTGAGTGGATCGTGATCCGCTGCGGCGCGGCGTAGATAAGCGTCTCGATAGACCAACCAGGTGACGATGGTGCCCTGTGGCGCAGTCTTTTGGATCTCCTGCATGCGCACGCGGGCCGTGCGCACGAAGTTTCCCCACCACCGATCATGCTGCTGGCCTGGCTGGCGCAGGTCCTCCCACTGGCGCAGGGCTGGGCCCCCTGAGCAAATGATGTATTCTGTTTGTTGGGCGTTAATGACGGTGCTTCCACAGAGCCAGACAGCCAGGACAAACAAAAGATTTTTCATGAGCAAAGAATCGAGGTGAAACGGAGACGCTATAAACTTGGTAGCACAGTTTATGCCGACCTTACTTCAGAGGGGTCATTTTGAAGGTTTTGAACTGCACCTTCATCGGCGGTCCGGCATGAATCTGGAGAGCCAGCAAGCCTTCTTTGGGTGCATTGGCCGTGTCTTCATCCGTCACGTCGATGGTCTGCATGCCATTGATGAAATGCTGAACATGATTGCCTTTGGCGATGATTTTGTATTCGTTCCAGTCTTCAGATTTGATCGCTGCCTGGATGTCGGCGCTAACACCCACGGTTCCAGCTTGTTCCACGACAGGTTTTTTGCCATCAGCGCCTGGTTTGATGACGGTCTTTTCACCGCGTTTGGCCAGAATGCCACGGCCTTTTTCTTCATAGAGGATGCCACTGTAAGTCGTGCCTGCTTCAAAGTCGGCCTGATAACCACTGATGATCGGACCAAAAGCTCCTGGAGCCAGCTCTTTGCTGCGGTACTGGACGCCTGAGTTGCCTTTTTCGATCCTGTATTGGAATGTCAGCTCGAAGTCACCGACGGTGCCGCCTTTCCAGACGAGGAAGGTATTGTGTTTGATTGTGCCTTTGGTCGGATCGGCTGGGTCAGGCGGGGTGATCCCAGTGATTGTGCCATCTTTGACGCTCCAGAGATCCATGTTCCCCTCCCATCCTGTGAGGTCGGTGCCATTAAAGATGGTGACGTCTTCAGCCAAGGCTGGAAGTGCTAATAAGGCGAGAAGGGCGAGAGTGCGGATAGATTGCATGGTGGGCGGTTTTAACGCGACTGACAGCTTTTGTCTATCGCTTTGCATTATCATGCCCATGAGCACAGTTAATAAAGTCATGACATCGCCGCAAATTGCTGGAGCCGGATTTATGTGAGGGGGTGATTCTGCTCTTAAATAAACAGCCAGTCTTGAAAATATGATAAACCGATCTAAATTACAGGTGGGATTAGTCAAAAAAATTATCGCATGCCCGAAGCGATGTGTCAGAATCAGTACAATAAATTTAGCTTTTTAACCATGATATCCCCACTCGGACAGAAACTCAAAGCCGCCCGCGAACAGCGCGGCTTGAGTTTGCTGGATGTGTCTCATGAGACAAAGATTCCGGTGCAGCGGCTGCACTTTTTAGAGACGGATAATTTTGCAGGTTTCGGTAGTCTGACCTATGCGCGGGCCTTTCTCCGCAGATACAGCGAGTTCTTGAAAGTGAATGCAGAGGACATGCTGGATGATCTTCCTGGAGGTGTCCTCGGTGGTCCGCGTGATTATCGCTATCTGACTGAAAATCATGGATCCTGGGTGGCTCCGCGTGGGCAGTCTGTGGGTCGTTTATCCAGTGCGCCGACCAGACGGCACACGCGTAAATCACCTGTGCCTGCAGGCATTTTTATCTTCTTCCTCGTTCTCGTTGGAACGGGGATCTGGGGAAAATATGTCTCTGAAGAAAGCATTGCCGACTCTCAGCCAGTTTTCGAAGGAAAAGAGATTCCTGCTGCCGCATTAACGCCACCCAAGCCTGTGCTAATTGAGACTCATGCAATCACCGTGAGCACCAATGCCCAAGTTTTCCACATGCCTGAGCCAAGTACACAGATTTTAAAGGCTGTTCCGCTCAATCCTCAAGAAGTTGAGCAACTGAATGCAAACAGTGTTGGAAAAGCCGTCTCTGCCGAGTAACTATCAGCATGTCTGAATCCGTTCTTCCAAAACGTTGGTGGTTGATGCCTCTGGTGATCGCCGTCGTCATGATCGTTGGCATGGTGGCCGCTTGGAATTACGATGAAACGGCCAGAGAAATTTTGGCAAAATCTTTTTTCACCATCGCCGGGACCTTGGCGTCGCCCTTCATTTTAGAGACTTCGATTGCTCTTGGTGGCCTGACAATTGTGCTGGTCTTTAATGAGTGGAGACGCCTCAAAGACGGTCCTGACTGGGTGGAGATGGAAGTCAAAACCGACGACACTTTAAGTCAAGAGTCCGAGGCTGCTAATCGTGTCTCCTGATGGAAAGGAGTCTGACTTCTTCCAAGACATTTCTTGCAACGGCTGTGGAACGTGTATGTTCCGCGTCCGCGACACTACCCCTTGGTGTAATGGTAACATAACAGATTCTGACTCTGTTGTTCAAGGTTCGAGTCCTTGAGGGGTAGCCATATTTTTTCGAGCTCTGTTTTGGCGCAGGCCAAGAAGAAAGACGATTTAAAACGGCCGTTTACCTGCAAACTCCATGAACGCTGAATCCGCTCCACCCTCTGCTACGGAAACCTCCCTTTGGAAAGGTCACACTTCACAGTGGGTCCACGTTTGGTATTACTTCTTTTGCATTTTATTGGCTGGTGCAGCGCTCGGAGGCATCCCATTCAGTGCAGGGTTCTCGGCCATTGGCTTGATCGTCCCGCTACTGATGTGGATCGTCCGCTGGTGGATGACGAAAAGCACCTCCTACGAGCTGACCACTCAGCGACTGAAGATCGCCAGCGGTATCCTGAATCGGAAGCTGGATGAACTAGAACTTTTCCGCGTGAAGGATTACGCCATGGATCAGCCTCTAGCATTGCGTCTAGTTGGTCTGGGAAATCTCAACCTCATCACCAGCGATGCCACTTCCCCCACTGTCGCCATCCTCGCCATCGCCAATGTCGAAGACGTCCGTGAAAAACTACGCACCGCTGTGCAAGCCGAGCGTGACCGCAAGCGCGTGCGTGAGATGGATGTCGATAATCTCGGTGGCAGTGCGGTCTCCGTTTAGCTAGTCTTATTCGTCTCCACTGAGGACCACGCTGCCGGTGGCTAGTTTGGTGCCTTCGGCGGTGGTGATTTCGCCGCTGATTTGGACGAGGCCGGGCATCACGGCGTCTTGTTTGGCCTGGATCGTGAGTGTTTGACCGGGAGGGATGCTGCCGAGGATCTTAAATTGGCGCACGGCGGTGAGGCGCACGTTTTTTAAAGGATGATCGCCACGATCACTCTGGGCCAAAATGCCACCGAGCTGGGCTAGGGCCTCTATCATGATCACTCCGGGCAGTATGGGGTTGCCTGGGAAATGACCTTCTAAAAAGGCTTCGTCACCTTTGAGGGTCCAGCGGGCTGTGGCGGAGATTCCAGGCTGAACTTCGACCAGTTCGTCGATGAATCGAAATGAAGGGCCATGTGGTAGGGCGGAAAGAGCTTGAACAAGCGGGGAGGCGTGAGACATAATTAACTATCCGTTACTCATGAAGACAGCGTCTGACAATCCTCAATGCGCGCACTCCCGCCAAAGCTGGGGGGCGTGATCGATCAGACTTGAGATCATGGACCGCTTGTCTTTCATCGACCGACTTCGTTTCGTGGCTTCTGCCGCAGTCCTTTTGCTCTATTGGGTCGTCTGGGCTGCTACTCTTTTGCCGCTAAGCCTTCTTTTATCCAAAATGGCGGGTGGACAGCGTGGGCGTGAGGTCGGGCAGGTGATTTTGAAAGGTTTTTTTGGCGGTTTTGTTGGGCTGCTGAAAGCCTTGGGCGTGATCGAGTGTGAGTTGATTGGTTTTGACCGCCTGAAGTCACAGGTCGGGCCCATGATCATCGCGCCGAATCATCCTGCGCTTTGGGATGCGGTTATGGTCATCTCGGAAGTGGATCTGACTTCCTGCGTGATGAAGGCCTCACTGCTGCGTAATCCATTGCTCTTTTGTGGCTCTACAGCAGCGGGATTCATTTCCAATGAGCCATCTCACAAAATGATGCGCAGCTGCATCGAGCGGCTGCGCGGCAATGAGCGGTTGGTTTTTTTTCCTGAGGGCACACGCACCCGTCCTGAGAACGGCTCGATGAATCCACTGACCGGTGGGTTGGCTGTGATCGCTAAAAACTCGGGCGCTCCGGTTTGGCCGATCTACATTCAGACAAGCAGCCCTTACCTCAGTAAAGGCTGGCCAATCTGGCGATTGCCACGTCAGAAAATCAGGCTCCGACTCACGGTGGGTGAGCCAATGGTTCATGGCGCGGAGATGGACTCCCACGCTTTTTTAGAAGCCCTGCGTCAGCGTTACATTGACGCAGAGTGTGGTGTGCGGTGCGCTCTTTAGACCCAATGCCGTTAAAGCAATCTCGTCAGAAGCATCGCTGAGACCGCAGAGGCGGCGTAGGTTGGGAATGTTCGGCGGAAAAACGCGCCGATGACACCCACGATTCCACCGCCGATCTTCCCGACTGGATTGGTGGTGTCGAAGGTCTGGAGAGGTCCGCAGCTTCAAAGAAAGTCGGGAAGATTGGCGACGACCTCTTCCCTGCGTTCGTTCTTTCTCACCGCCAACCATTCCCAACCTACGATCCCTGCGCCGCGGCACCATTGCTTAACGGATTGGCTTTAAACCGGCGGATTGCCGCTGCGTTGCTCATCCTCTCGGGCAAGTTCTTCAGTGGTCTTTTCAGCAGCGGGCTTTTGGTCGATGACTGGTTCATCTTCGTCAGGCATAACAGATCCCTGGTCTTCGCCGACATCGATCTCATCAC
>JAPLUM010000312.1 GCA_026397605.1 Verrucomicrobiota bacterium
ATGGCTACAGTGATCCCGACAGCTCTACCAGTGGTGTGCGTCGGATGATTTCAGGCTTTGCGCTGCGTGGTGGCAGCAATGGTACCACAGCCATCACGACGCGTGTTGCCTTACCCGCATGGGCGCAGCGGGTGCAAAATAAGCCCACGCTGACAGCGGCCCAATACGGCCCGCCAGTGAACACGACCTATCTCATCGGTCACTACATTGAGGACTTCGATTACCAGGGCGACCTCGCAGGACGCGTGCAGACCAAAGGCACAAACTCTGTCGGTGGTTTTGTCTTGGGAAATTATGACCTCAATGAGCAAAACGTCCGCTTCTGCGTCACACCGGAATTTCCAGCGGGCACTTGGGCTTACTTCACCACGATCAATGCGGATAACACGCCGGCGTTCCCATATACCACGGGGCGTCAGTTTTACGGCACCGCGAGCGGTGGCGGCACAACGGAGGCTGTCATGAATGCTGATACGCCTCTCACTCGGCACTTCATCGGCGGTGCAAATACTCCGATCACGGTTACTGCGAGCGTCTCCGCGCCAAACGTCACGTTGACATGGAGCGCAGTGGAAGGCGGCACTTATTCGGCGGAAGCTTCGACCAACCAAACCTCATGGACGCCGAAGACGAGTGGCATTGTCGCCACGGGAACGTCGGCAAACTCAACTTATGCCACGCTCGCCTCCACTGGCACGGAGTATGCCCGCGTGACTCGCACCGCGCTCGCGACTTATGATGCTGTTGGTCAAACTCCATCCACTGTTTCGCAGACAGGCCTCACGAGCTTCTTGCTCACGGGCACCGCATCCGCTCCTACAGTGACAACGCCAACGTCGGCGAGCATCACAGGCGGCTCGGCAGTTCTCGGCGGCAACATCACCAGCGATGGCGGTGCCTTGGTTTCGCCCTCGGGCGTGGTGGTCGCATTGACCTCGGTGAATAGCAATCCAGCCATCGGTGGCACCGGCGTGACCAACATCACCGGCACGGCCACGCTCGGCGTCTTCACGGTCAATGCGACGGGACTCGCGACGAACAGCGCCTACACCTTCAAAGCGTATGCGATCAACAACGCGGGCACGAGCTACAGCACGGCGGGCACCTTCAGCACGCTCACGGCGAATTTGCCCACGATCACCTCGCCGACCGTGACGAACATCTTGAACTCATCGGCCACGCTCGGCGGCAACGTCACTGCTGATGGCGGCGCGACCATCTCGGCACGCGGTGTTGTTTGGTCGGTGAACGGCACGAACTCGAATCCAACCATCGGTGGAGCAGGAGTGACGAATATCGTCGGCACAGGCACCACAGGCGTCTTCACCGTCAATGCTACGGCCATCCCGACGCCAGCCCCGCAGACCATTGCCTTCAAAGCCTACTCGACCAATGCCGCAGGCACCGTTTACACCAACGTCACGACGTTCCAGACCGTCTCGCTTTCCAGCTTGTCGAACCTCGTGCTCAGCGCAGGCACGCTCACGCCGACGTTTGCATCCAATACATTCGCCTACACCGCCAGTGTGCCGAACTCCGTAGGCACCATCACCATCACGCCATCCATGGTCAGCGGCACCGCGACTGTCACGGTCAATGCGGTGGCCGTCACGCCGGGCACAGCGAGCGGACCCATCACGCTGAATGTCGGCGCGAACACCATCACTGTCATCGGCACGCAGCCGACACCCGCGAGCACCAGGACCTACACTGTGACCGTCACACGCGCCGCACCGAGTGCACCGATCATCACCACACCAACATCGACTGCGATCATCGCGACCAGCGCCACACTGGGTGGCAACGTCACCAGCGATGGCGGCCAGGCCATTACCGCACGAGGCGTGGTGCTGGCTCAGACAACGACGAACAACAATCCACAAATCGGCGGCACTGGTGTGGTGAATGTCGTGGGCACTGGCACGACTGGCGTGTTCACTGTAAACGCCATCAGCCTCACTTCCGGCACCGCTTACAGCTTTGCTGCGTATGCGACGAACAGTCTTGGCACCACTTACACGACGCCCGTTTCCACGTTTAGCACGCCGAGCCTCAGCGGTGATTTATCAAACCTCGTCATCAGTTCAGGCACACTCAGTCCTGCATTCAGCAGCGCCACCACGACTTACTCCGCCAGCGTTTTGAATGCGGTCTCAGGCATCAACATCACACCCACAGCGCTGGTTGGCACTTCGACCATCACGGTGAACTCCGTGCCCGTCAGCTCAGGAAGCCCGAGCGCAGTCGCGTTAAACATCGGTTCCAATTCCATCGACATCGTTGTCACTGGGATCAACTCGACCGTGAAGACTTACACCGTCACGGTCACTCGTGCTTCGGGTAATCCCATCGTCACCTCACCCACTGCCACTGGCCTCAGCACGACCACCGCCACACTCGGCGGCAACGTCACCAATGACGGCGGCACCGCGATCTCCGCACGCGGGATTGTTTTTGCAGCAACAACGACGAACAGCAATCCGCAACTCGGCGGCAGCGGCGTGACGAACCTCACCACGAGCGGAACCACTGGCGTCTTCACGGTCGGCGCAACCGGACTTACTTTGGGTGTGAACTACACCTATGCCGCTTATGCTACCAACAGCGCAGGCACTGGTTACAGTGTCACTGGCACCTTCACCACGCCAAGGAATAACATCTTGCTCATCATCGCTGACGACCTTGGCACAGACGCCTGCAAGCTCTACAACCCCGGTGGCAATAACGCGACCACGCCGAACATCGACTCGCTCGCGACCAACGGCGTCCGCTTCAACAATGCTTACGCCTACGCCGTCTGCTCACCCACGCGCTCCGCCATTCTCACGGGTCGCTACGGCTTCCGCACCGGCACGGGTGATGTCATCACGCCAAACTCCGGCAGTCCTTTGCAGGCTTCTGAGTTCACGCTGCCTAAAGCATTCGCAGCAAATGCGGCGTTCAACTATCAACTCAAGCACCTCGGCAAATACCATCTCGTGAGTGGCAGCAACACAGCTGCACAAATGAGCCCCGTCACCGTCGCAGGCTGGCCTTCGTATGCGGGGGCTCTTAATGCCGAGGTCGCAGATTTCTTTAATTGGACCAAGATCGTCACCGACGGCACTGCTGGCGGAACATCGAGCACGGCTACCACGACCTATGCCACGACTGACACCGTCAATGACGCCGTGGCTTTCATCAATGCCCAGACCACCGCAGGCAAACCGTGGTTCTCATGGGTCGCATTCAACGCGCCGCACTTCCCCTTCCATAAGCCGCCCACGAGTTTGTTGACCACGCAGGCTTACATCGACCTCAGCAGTAATGCGGCAGACATCACAGCGGCGAACCGGCTCAGCTACTACAACGCCGCCGTGCAGGCCATGGATACTGAAATCGGTCGTTTGCTGGCCAGTGTGGACCTGAACCGCACGACCGTCATTTTCATTGGTGATAATGGCACTGACACTCAAGTCGTGCAGTCGCCTTACAGCAGCACTAAAGGTAAAGACTCGCTCTATGAAGGTGGTGTGCGGGTGCCAATGATCATTCGCGGTCCAGGCGTCGTTTCACCAGGTCGCACCTCGGACACACTTGTTCACGCGGTTGATCTCTACAGCACCATCCTTGAACTCGCAGGCATCAATGTTGCCACGACCACCGCAGGCATCACTCTGGATTCACAAAGCATCCAGCCCGTATTGCAGAATCAAGCTGTGACCCGTCCGTTGGCATACAGCGAGCTGTTCGATACGGCGACGCCCACTAGTGGTGGCGAGGAGTTGCGTGATAGCCGCTACAAAATTATCCGCTTCAACACTGGCACCACCGAGTTCTACGATCTGCAAGTGGACCCGTATGAAGCCGTGAACTTGTTCGCTTCAGGAGTCGGTGCACTGACGTCAACTCAACAGGCCGCGTATTACCAACTGCTCGCTGATCTCGGCACCTACTCGACCACTGCGCCCACGACGATCAATTCCGTCGCGCTCAATCCCACGACACCGACCAACGGTGACAATGTCGCAGTGACCGCCAACATCACGCCAGCCGCCGGTGCGACACTTTCAAGCGTGAACCTAACCTACAGCAGCGGCTCACAAATCACGACTGTGCCCTTCCGTGAAGTTTGGTCCAATGGCAGCACCGCGAGCGGCCTCGCTGGAGCGAACAATGCCTGGACCGCCACTGCGAACCGCGCCACCACCGATGTAAAACAACGCAGCGCCAACGCCAATCGCACGACACCGATCGTCCTCGCCAACTGCATCACCAACGGCACCATGACGGTCACCTGCACTAGCACCACGGGCATCGGTGCCGGCATGAACATCGCTGGCCCGACCATCGCAGGCGGCACCACCATCGCCAGCATCACGAACAGCACGACCTTTGTGCTGAGCACCGCAGCCACTGGTAGCGGCACGAACTCGCTGACCGTTGCAGGCGTTACATTGACTGGATGTTCTTTGGTCGCGAGTCCCACGATCCAATGCGCCAGCACCGCAGGGCTCGCAGTTGGGATGAGACTCACAGGGGTGACTTCTAACGTCGCAGTTCCCCTTGTCACCAGCATTGACCCCAATGGCACGCAGTTCAATGCGAGCGGCACGATCACTGCCGTGACATCCACCGTGACTGCATCAGGCTGTGGACTGGAGTTTGCCGCTGGCACATCCAGCTACACCGACACGATGGCAACGCTGACTAATCCCATCAATGCCAGTGGCGCTGTTTCGGGCACGGTGGACTTTTTTGTCCGCACCAATGCGCTCGTCGCTGCCAACGGATGGACCTTTCAAGTCTCGCCCGACAATGGCAGCACCTGGGTCACACGTGCCAGTGAAACTTACACCGGCACCACTGCCGCGAACTGCACTCTGACCGCGACAAACGCCACGATCACCACTGCAAACACCAGTGGCCTCTCCATTGGCACCACGGTGCAAGGCACGCCGATCAGCATCGCAAACTGCACCACCAGCAACGTTACGAATCCCACCATAGCTCTCACCACAAATACCACCGGACTTATCGTCGGCATGTATGTGAGCGGTGGGGGCATTCCCAACAACACACGCATCACCGCCATCAATCCCGGCGTGAACTTCACCATGTCAGCCAGCGCCACGACGGCAGCCACGGCCACCCTGACCGCAAACTACCTCGCCAACAATGTCACTATCACCGCCATCAATCCCGGCGTGTCCTTCACGGTCAGCACCGCACCGCAACTGAGCGCCAGCGGCATCACCCTCTTCGGCGGCAATCACAACTTCCTCGCCCAAAGCTATGCGCTTGCCCCGAGTGAGCTGACGGCAAATTTGAAGATGCGCTTTCAGTTCACTGGCCAAGCTGCTGGTGGTGGCACGGTCAATGTGGATGACATCAGCGTCACCCTCATCAGTGGCAATGCACCTGTGACTCTAGCCATGACCTCCGCGGGCAGTGGCAACTACACCGCCACCATCCCAGGCCAAGCCACCGGGACCACTCTCAGCTATAGCATTCTCGCCACGGATTCTACCAGTGGCATCGACTACTATGCGACCAGCTACACCGTCGCCGCTGGATCTCCAGCGCTCGCGGTAACGCCAGCCACTGCATTCTCTTCCAGCGGCACAGCAGCCAGCGGCAGCTTCAGTCCATCCAGTCAAATCTACGCGCTAAGTAATAGCGGCACTGGCTCGCTGAACTGGACCGCAGCGAAGACACAAACGTGGCTCAATTTGTCTGCCACCAGCGGCACCCTCGCTGCAGGTGCATCGACGAACGTCACCGCATCCATCAACACCGCGAATGCCAATGCCTTGGCCGCCGGCAGCTTCAGTGATACCATCACCTTTACCAATAGCACCAATGCCAGTGGCAATACCACACGCGCTGCATCGCTCGTCATCGGCTCTAACTCGCTCCCTGGAACTCCGGCGATCACCGCCCTGCCGACCTACAGCCAAGGCACCGCACGCACTGTGCGCTGGCCCGCCGTTTCCGGTGCGACGAGCTACACGCTGCAAATCGCCACCACGAGTAACTTTGCCACCGTGCTGAGTTCCCAGACGCTTTCGTCACCCACTGGCAGCTTCACCAATCTCACCCACGGCACCACTTACTACTACCGCGTGCTCTCCACAAATGGTGTTGGCTCATCGAGCTACAGCAACATTGTCTCCAGCACTCAGGACAACGTTTCGCCCATCGTCGCCATCACCTCGCCATCGAGTCCGCAGACCACCGCGACGAACACGATCACCCTCAGCGGCACCAGCAGCGATGCCTTGTCCGGCATCAGCAAAGTCACCGTCAATGGCGCAACGGCCACCACCAGCGATGGCTTTGCGACATGGACGATCACCACACCGCTCGGCTTCGGCACCAACAGCCTCACCGCGCTCGCCATCGACAACGCTGGCAACACCACATCCTCCACGTCACTACTCGTCACCTTGACCACGGCGCAGACTTTCAATCCGCTCGTCATCCCCGACATCATCACCGGCACCACCTTCAACCTCGCTCTTAAACCAAAAACAAAACAGTTCCTCACCGGAACCGCGAGCAACACCAACGCCTACAACGACATGCTCTTCGGTGCACCCACGCTCATCATGAACAAGGGCGATTGGGTGCAGATGAACGTCACCAACAACCTCGCCGCCGATACCACAACCACGCATTGGCACGGCTTCCACATCCCTGCGATCATGGACGGCGGCCCACATCAGGTGATCCCCGTAGGCACCACATGGTCGCCTTCCTGGCGCGTCATGAATCATGCTGCGACCTATTGGTATCATCCGCATCTGCATGAGAAGACCCAAGAGCAAATCAGCCGTGGCGGCGTCGGCATGATCATCATCCGCGATGAGATCGAGTCCTCGCTCAATCTGCCGCGCAACTACGGAGTCGATGACATCCCGCTCGCACTCGGCAGCCGACGCTTCACCACGAATCAAATCGTTACCGTGAACTCCGCCTATGGTGACGTCATGCTCGTCAACGGCGTCATCAATCCCCAAGTCAGCCTGCCCAAGCAATACGTCCGCCTGCGCATCCTCAACGCCGAGATCGAGCGCTCGTTGAACCTCGGCTTCAGCGATAATCGCACCTTCTGGGTCATCGCCACCGATGGCGGTCTCGTCGATGCGCCCGTCGCCACCACACGCGTTGTTTTGGCAGTGGGTGAGCGAGCGGAAATCCTCGTCGATCTCACGAACGACACGCTTGGCGGCTTCATTAACCTCATGTCCTACAACAGCAGCGCCTCACTAGGCACTGCCCTGGCAGCGAGTTGGCCCGGCGGCGAACCGCAGACGACTGGCCAGTTTGGCAGTCTTTTGAACAACATCGATTTCAACATCCTACGCATCAACATCGCCGCGCAAAACGCCAACCCCGTGCTCACACGTCCGACCACACTCACCACCAACGCCCTTTGGACCAACGCCGACGTCACCAATCCCACCACTCGCGTGATCAACATCACCGGCGGCGCTCCAGGCGTCTTCTTCTTCAACACCGACCAACTCTTCAGCCCCACCGTCTTCAACCAGACCGTCAACTACAACGCCGTGGAGCGCTGGACCATCACCAACACCTCCGGCTTCAGCCACAGCTTCCACATTCACGATGTCGAGTTCGCCATGATCTCCCGAGTCGCCACTGGCGGCGGAAGCGTCGTCACTGGCCTCTTCCCTTATGAAGTCGGCTGGAAAGACACGCTCTACGTGCAGCGCAACTCAAGTGTCACCTTCCTCGCCAAGTTCGACCACTTCGCCAGCAACACGAACCCCTATATGTATCACTGTCACTTCGCCAATCACGAAGACGAAGGCCTGATGGGACAGTTCGTCGTCGTCAACAACGCAGTCGAAGATCTGGCCGTCGCCAGCTTCACCCGATACGGCAACAACAACCTCATCAGCCTCGATTTCAAG
>JAPLUM010000237.1 GCA_026397605.1 Verrucomicrobiota bacterium
CATTTCTTCACGAAGCCATCCTTTAACTGCACGGTGCGGTTAAAGACAGGCTTGCCGAGCTGGCTGTCTTTAGGGTCGGTGAAGAAGTAGCCCACACGCTCAAACTGGAAGTGGGTACCAGGCTTGGCCATGGCCACTGAGGGTTCAACCTTGGCGGTAATCACCTCAATGGAAGCTGAGTCCATGAACTGCACGAAGTCGCCATCCTCACCTGCCTGCTCGTCAGGCTGCTCCACAGTGAAGAGTTTTTCATAGAGGCGCACCTCGACATCCAGCGCCTGAGCGGCGCTGACCCAGTGAATGGTGCCTTTGACCTTCGGACGGCCGACGGGCTTTGCCCCATGACGTGTGGCATCGTCATAGGTACAGCGGAGTTCGGCGATGTTACCAGCGGCGTCTTTGATGACTTCCTGACAGATGATGCAGAATGCATATTTCAGGCGCACTTCACCCCCAGGCACCAGACGATGGAAGCCTGCGGAGGGAACTTCCATGAAGTCATCTGCATCGATGTAAAGCTCGCGACTCAGAGGCACCTGGCGTTTTCCATCAGCCTCGTTTTCTGGATTATTCACCAGTTCCACATGCTCCACCTGATCTTCAGGATAGTTGGTTAGCACGACTTTGATCGGACGCAGCACGCCATAGACACGCTGGGCATGTTTATTGAGATCTTCCCGCACGGCATGCTCAAGCAGGCCGAGCTCAGTGAGAGACGGATACTTGGTTAAACCAATGGTCTTGCAGAAGCTTCGAATGGCCTCTGGTGTGTAGCCTCGGCGACGAATCCCGCTGATCGTGGGCATGCGTGGATCGTCCCAACCACTAACGAGGCCTTCCTTCACTAGGCGCAGGAGCTTACGCTTACTCGTCACCGTGTAGGTTAGGCTCAGGCGCGCAAACTCACGCTGATAGGGTTGACCTGGCAGTCCATCGACATTCGCGATAAGCCACTCATAAAGCGGGCGGTGATGCTCAAATTCCAGAGTACATAGGCTGTGGGTAATGGACTCCAGGGCATCACTCAGCGGATGCGCATAATCATACATGGGGTAGATGCACCAAGCATCTCCAGTGCGGTGGTGATGGGCGTGCAGAATGCGATAGATGGCCGGATCACGCATGTTCATGTTTGGGGAAGCCATGTCGATTTTGGCCCTGAGCACTTTTTCCCCTTCCTTAAACTCGCCGGCACGCATCCTGGCGAAAAGATCCAAGTTTTCAGCCACCGACCGGTCGCGGAAAGGACTGGCAGTGCCAGGGGAAGTCAATGTGCCACGCGTGGCCCGCATCTGCTCATGCGTTTGATCATCGACATAGGCCAGCCCCTTTTGAATCAGGCTCACCGCAAAGCCGTAGAGCTTTTCAAAGTAGTCACTGGCATAATAAAGGTGGTCACCCCAGTCAAAGCCAAGCCACCGCACGTCCTCCATAATGCTGTCCACATACTCGACCTCTTCCTTGGTCGGATTGGTGTCATCAAAGCGTAGGTGACAGCGAGCTTTGGGGGCATTTTCCTGGGAAAGTCCGAAGTTCAGACAAATGCTTTTCGCATGGCCAATGTGCAGATAACCATTGGGCTCAGGAGGAAAGCGAGTGATGACCCAGCCGTCATTGCGCTGATCGGCAACATCAGTGGCAATCATTTCACGAATAAAGTCGAGCGAGGCGGGTGCAGCGGGTAGGTCAGACATGGGCGCTGAGGATTGAAGCGGACTCACTGAGAGTCAAGATAAGCTGGATTCGTCAAATTGCGGTGATCCAGCGCAATCATGGCACACAAAATGCATTTCTCCGCACATGTCTGAAAAGATTTGTCGAAGTCAAAAATAAATAATCCCAAACATTGACACTTAACTCAAAAACCCTCTATATTTCAAGCCATGCTCAGGCAAATCATCGGACAACCCACAGAAGCGCAGAAAGATTCGCGTCCAGAAACACCAGCGCCAGCTTCTTTAGCTGAACGCCAGCCAGTTCTGTCCTCGACTCCATCTGCACCAGTTCAACGCGCATCAAACTCCTTCAACATGACATCCAGTAAAAACGTTCTCGCTAACGACGTCGAAATCAAAGGTTCCATTAAATTCTCCCACGATCTCATCATTGATGGGAAGATCGAAGGCGAAGTCATTTCCGACGGCAGTCTCACTGTCGGCGAAAACGCCCTGATCAAGGGCGAGGTGAAAACCCGCTCGGTGATCATCTTTGGCAAAGTCGAAGGCAACATCACCGTTGCTGAACGCTGCGAACTGAAGAGCAATGCCATCCTCTGCGGTGACATTTCTGCCGGAACTCTTTCGATCGAAGAAGGTGCAACCTTCATGGGTCAGTCTTCTGTCGGAAAAAAAGCTGACAGTAAGCCAGCTGGTGGTGCTCCACGCCCACAACCACAGCCATAATTCAACCCTTAATCTGACCTAAATCCGAGTGTTTGGACTTTTCTCACCGAAGAGTGATCGACCAGCACCGCCGAAAGGCCAGA
>JAPLUM010000845.1 GCA_026397605.1 Verrucomicrobiota bacterium
GGATAACGCATTTCTTCTGTTCACCGCGGCCTAGTTCTCACAGTCTCGGCACGAGCGCTCGAGTGACCTTTCAGTCTCTCTTATCTCAGAACGTCCATCGTGTGCTGGCCTCCGCGTCGATCAGTCTGTTTCTAAGGTGTAAAGGTGTTGGTTAGTTTACTTCTTTGATTTGATTTTGATGTCTGGTAGCTACCAGGCTTCGCGTCCCGCGAAACCCATCCTGACGGCTTTCAGAGGTAGAGCGGAGTGCAAGGGAAAAACGCAATAAGTGCCCAGCGCAGCGCAGGCCGAGCGTAGCGAGTTATGGCGGATTTTCCCTTGCACGTAGCGGCACCTCTGATGTGTCGCAGGCCGTATGGGGTGATACTCTCTCTTGATGATCGTGGTGTGGGGTTCATTTCTTTTTGAGGCTGTAATTGCGGCTTTTCTTCTTAGCCGCCTGGTTTGCGATCTCTTCGGTTTTAGGGACTCGTGCTGTGCTCACTGCTTGTGTGCCGTCGGCTTTGGGTGTCACCGCGCGCATGACTTCCCAGACGAAGGCGGATAGTTCTCGTGCTAAGGCGGTCTGCACTTTTTGCCGTGTCTTGCCGCGTGCGGCGAGCTTGCGCCCTTTTTCATAAAGTCGGTTCTGACAGCGCCACGAGATCTCTTTGACGGCTCGGCTGTGCGCTTTGGGGATGGCTTCTTGTCGAGTGGTGAGTTCTTGACTGACCTTCGGCGGTAGTCGGTAGTGCTGACCGCATTCAACGAAGATCCAGCGCAGGTGGCCGTTGCCGCATTTGGTGATTGATCCCTGCGCTCGGCTGCCCCCACTACTACTTTCACTGGGCACGAGTCCGAGGTAGGCCATGAGCTGACGCGGATGGGCGAAGCGGTGGATGTCACCGATCTCACTGACGGTGATCATGGCCGCGACGATTTGATAACCTCGGAACGCCATCAGGGCGAGCACCACTGGCTTCATGTGCCAGTCTTCCAGCAGGGACTTCATATGAACCTCCAGCCGCTCAATGCGCTCGTCGGCGGCATCGACACCCTGCAAGTACTCCTCCAGCACGATCTTCATCGCGGGGTGCGGTAGCACGAGTTCACGCAGGTAACGCATGTGCGCTACGCCCCACGAGGTTTTTTCACTGTAACGGTAACCGTTGCGCAGGAGGAAGGCTTTGAGCTGATTGCGACCGCTGCGTCGATCATGCACGGCGTCGGTGCGGGCGCGGCAGAGGTCGCGAATGGCCTCATCGCGCTCATCAGGCACATGCACGGCGGTGAGTTCCCCCGCACGGTGAAGGCGTGCAAGCATGCGTGCGTCGCGGCGATCTGTCTTAATCTTATCACCCGATCCTTTGGGTGTGAGTGATGGCGCAATGACGTCGCAAGCGATGCCTTTTTTCTTCAAGAAACGTGCGAGAACAAACCCGCAAGGACCCGCCTCATAACAAACGCGCAGTTCTTTACCAGGATGGCCGAGCTTGTTTAGCAGTTTCTCGACACTGTGCAGGCCACTGGAAATCGTTCCATAGTTCCTGACCTCTCCGTCACGTCCCGCCTCGGCGATGGCGACGGCAATATTTTCGGCATGGACATCGAGGCCCAAATACAGTACTTCTTTTTCTATCTTCATATGTGGTGTGTTGGTTGCTCTCTACTCAGTTCATCAGGCAAGGACTTCGCGTCCTCCTCTGAACATGCGGATAGGCTTCACACGAAGCAGCCCGCGACTCAAATGCAGCCAGCACACCACGCCTTTTTCAATCAATTTCTCGGGGATTTCGAGAAGGTCCCCGAGCGCGCAGGGGCTTTGTTGGCGGCACACTGGACACAATCTGAATTCATGAATGGAGGTTTGGGGCAATTTTTCTCCAACCCAACTGGAGTTCTCGCACCGGAGGCAGTTGTTGCTTTCATTGCCCTTGGGATGCCCGAAACAGCAGCCATTCTATCGGAGGCGATGCTATTTTTTGGCGTGCCGTATCCAAGAGACCGCGAGACTCGGCAACAAGTCGTGGAACGTTTTTACGAGGAGCAGGGCGAGGATGGGAACCCAATCGGAGAGCAAGAGGAACTCTTTGGAGAAAGAATAGAGGAGGAGAATGGAGGCTTCTGGGAAGCAGCTGACCGATATGCCGCAAACGGCGAACATTAAAGATAGCCCCTGCGCCCTGCGCCTTGCCATTCATACCCTGGCGCTATCGGCGACAGCCTCCCCAGTTTTAAAACACTGCCTAGGCTTTGACCAAGCCCCGAGGTAACTCAGCGATCTTCCATTCCCGGATCTACCAGACAGCTTTCTAACAAGGCCTGAAGACCTGTGGTATCTGGCAAAGTGTGAGTGGCTGCTACGAGGTGGGGGTTTTCACTTTCGATGCGGATGGTCACGGGCACTCCCGCGTTCATGCCCATCTCGATGTCGCGATCTGCGTCTCCGACGAGGATGCTGTGGCTGAGATCCAAGTCATGATCCCTGGCAGCACGCAGTACCATGTCCGCACTGGGCTTTCGGCAGCTACAGTCTGGATCTGTCTTTAAACAGGTGCAGGCGTAGATGCCATCAAACTGAGCGCCCTGTTTTTGCAGTTCTGCCTGCATCTGCGTGTGGATGTCGTCCAGATCTGCCTGAGACATCAGCCCTTTACCAACGCCTTGCTGGCTCGTGGCTAAGATCGTCGCATAGCCGCGATCTCGACACAGGCGGAGTGCAGCGATGATGCCCTCTGCAAAAGAAAAGTCTTGCCAACGCAGCACATAGCCTGCTCCGGGTGACACATTCACGACTCCATCTCGGTCAAAGATCACGGCTGGCCTGCTCATGACTCGATAGGAGTTTTTGCATAAACTGTGTGTCCTGTGATGCACACGTTATCACCAATGGGCATGATTTTCACATGATCCAAAGACACGGATTCTGCAAGTGGCAGACCACCGAGAGTCGTCAGTCCAGATCCGCAAATGAGCGGTGCGATGTACCAATAGACCTCATCCACACAGCGATGTCTAAACGCCTGACCCAGCACGTCTGAACCACCTTCGACGAGGACGTTCAGCACGCCATGCTTGCCTAATTCAAGCAGCACTTCCGGGAACTCCAAATCCCGAAGCACCCAGGTGCGGTTTTTATGCTCATCTGTAAAGACATGGGAGGCCTCAGGTAAATCACAGCTACGGGATAGGATCACACGCAGAGGCTGCTCCTTATCTGCTACCGCCCCATCTCGCATGGTTAATTTAGGGTTGTCTTGGCGCACGGTGCCAGCACCGACGATGATGGCATCTACCCGTGAACGCAGCCTCAGCGCGTGAGCACGTGCGGCACCGCTAGTGAGCCACTGACCCTCTCCCGGCGGACGGGTGATCCTGCCATCCAGGCTCTGTCCGACTTTGGCGATGACATAGGGCATCTTTGTCGTCACCCATTTGGTAAAAGGACGAATGATTTCTCGGCAATCGGCCTCAAGCACGCCCGTGGTGACAGCAATACCTGCTGAGCTTAGAATCTCCTGAGCACGACCCTGATGCGGTGGATTCGGGTCCTGGGCGCCCCAAACGACACGCTTGATGCCGCAGGCTTTGATGGCCTCAGTGCATGGCCCTGTGCGGCCTTGTGTGCAGCAGGGCTCTAGAGTCACAAACAGCGTCGCCCCTGGCAGCAGCTTCGGATTAAAGGTCTGTGCTTCTTTGATCGCTTCGATCTCGGCATGAGGCTGACCAGCTTTCCGGTGATAGCCCTGGCCGATGATTTTTCCCTGCGAAATAAGGATCGCTCCCACAGGTGGATTGGGGCTGGTCATGCCCACACCGCGCTTGGCTTGATCCAGCGCGAGGTGCATCCAGCGTGTGTCGGGTTCTTGATTTGCTGCCATTAATCTAGACTCGTTTATTAGATGCCTGAAACTGAGCCTACAAGCTCGCATTTGACTAAAATGACTCAGATCACGCGAAAGTTTCGGCTTTCAGAACCGTCTCATCCTTCCTATGAAGAAACTCTTTCTCTCTCTCCTCGTCGCCACCAGCATCGCTTCAGCAGCTGATTCATCGATCCAAACCATCCCGCTCAAAGACATTGACGGCAAAGACACCAGCCTGAAAGCCT
The DNA here is from genome assembly GCA_026397605.1 of Verrucomicrobiota bacterium. Classification (GTDB taxonomy): domain Bacteria; phylum Verrucomicrobiota; class Verrucomicrobiia; order Verrucomicrobiales; family Verrucomicrobiaceae; genus Prosthecobacter. The sequence continues at coordinate 4,091 of JAPLUM010000845.1, forward strand.
ATGAAGGCAAAGTGCTGCTCGTCGTCAACGTCGCCTCACGCTGCGGTCTGACCAAGCAATACAAGGAGCTGCAGGCCCTGCACGAAAAGTATAAAGACCAGGGCTTTGCCGTACTCGGCTTCCCCTGCAATGACTTCGGCGCGCAGGAGCCTGGAACCAACGATGAGATCAAAATCTTCTGCACCGAGAAATACAGTGTCAGCTTCCCCATGTTTGATAAACTGCACGTCAAAGGTGCTGAGCAGCACCCTCTTTACA
>JAPLUM010000343.1 GCA_026397605.1 Verrucomicrobiota bacterium
GGCCAAAAAGCGCAAAGAATCACTTCAAGCCTACACGGATGGGGCAAAGAAGGACCTGATTGATCAAGGTGCTACCTACAATGACTACAAAATCGCTAAGGACGAGGTGACCTATATTGAAGCACTTCTTGTGAAGTTTAAGGAAACCTATTCGGAAACCAAGGCCGGCTTGGCTCTCGTGAAATCTCCAGCAACGATCTACGCCAAAGCTGAGGCTGAAAGCCGTCCTGCTAAACCAAATATTGCCATCAATCTCGCACTCGGGGGCATTTTAGGACTCATGTTTGGCCTCGGGCTGGCCTTCGTCCTAGAATACATGGATACGACGGTCAAGAGTCTTGATGATGTGGAGCGATTCCTGGGAGTTCCGGTGCTGGCTGTGATCCCCAAAGATGTCGGAGTACTCCACCGCACCAGTGGCTTCAATCCTGATGCAGAGGCTTACCGTATCCTCAGAACCAACATTGAATTCAACCGTGGTAATCCAGATGCAAACTGCATCACCGTGACCAGTGGCGGGGCTGGAGAGGGTAAATCCACCACCCTCTGCAATCTTGCCGCCGTATGCGCTCAAGGCGGTTACAGCGTACTCTTGATTGATGCCGATCTTCGTCGTCCCAGCATGCACACATTATTTGAAGTGAGCAATGCCACAGGTTTGACCAATTATCTCACGACCGATGTCAGGCTGGAAGAAGTCGTCGTCCGCACACCTGTTGAAAATCTGTACTTCATGCCCAGCGGGATGTTGCCGGCAGACAGTGCGGGCATATTGAATTCTCAGCGCATGAGTGAACTGATCGCAGATGTGAAAAGCCGCTTTGACTTGGTTCTGATTGATTCACCTCCAATCCTTGGAGTTAGCGATGCCTCCGTGCTCTCGAACGTGGCAGACATGACCATGCTCGTCGTCCAGCACCGCAAGCTGCCACGTCACATGCTTTTGCGCGTGAAGCAGACGGTGGAAAATGTCGGTGGGAAAGTTCTCGGAGTCGTGCTGAATAATGTGGATATCCGCAGCGATTCTCAATACGCCTACTACACCAGCTATTACACGTATTATTCGCCTAACAACCAGCCTGCAGCCTCAGGCGCCAAGCCAGAAAAACGTCGTAAACGTCAAGCAGCCCCCGCCATTGCTGCAACGCCTACCAAGCCTTCAAACATGCCTCCAGGCGATCTGTTTTAGTCGTCCTGAACCAACCCTTCACGAATCATGAAAACGACCCTCATTCTGCTTCAACTGTTCCTTGTGAGCCTCACCTCGGCTTTAGCCCAAAGTGGTGAGCTGCCTTTGCGAAAGGGGGACCGCATCACCATCAGTATCGGAGCCATACCAGACAATGAAGTGGCCCAGATTCGCGGTGTTTACACCATCTCTGACAGTGGCACCGTCAATCTTCTGCACATTGGTGAAGTGAGGGCCCAAGGCATCAAGCCTTCCAGTCTGCAAAAAGTCATTGAGCAGACCTACGTGGCCCGTGAGATCTACACGAGGCCAAACGTGCTCGTTTCCATTGATGGCGGCGGTGGCGACGGAGGCATCACCTCTCGCAGTGTCACGATCACAGGCGTGAACAAACCTGGTGCTATTCCCTTCAAACAGAATATGTCTCTGACACAAGCCATCATGACAGCAGGTGGGCCGACTCCATTTGCCAGCATGAAAAAGGTGAAACTTATCCGCGCCGGACGCCCCGCCACCATTCACAACCTTGCCTCCAATGCGGGCAACCCCCAAGTGGATGTCCAAGTGGAGCCTGATGACCAGATCATCGTCCCTGAGTAGTTCGCCAATCTGCAGATCTTCAAAGAGTTCCTTTCATATTTGCGAGATCGTTGTGCCTCTGGCAGTAAAGGGTGGTTCTGCGTTATCGGCGTATGAAACTGGTCTTTAAATGCAGCTCCGTTGGCTTGAATGATGCGTAAATGTTAAAAAAACACAGCGTGCGAGCCGGTAATGCTAAAAAGATTCACTCGGCCACGGACATCGAATCTAGATTCATGGGAAAATGGATTGAACTGATTCGGTCAGAAACCGGATGGTATAATGTCATATGAAGGCATTCTGTGTCGCCCTAGATGGATTGATAGACTGTATCTCAAAATGTCTGTCCGATTTCAGGTGGCGAGGCAACGTGATTGCCGACGTCCTAGCTCACATTCGCGATGGTTTATAATTGGCTCCGCGCCTGCTCCTTGCTATCGAGGCCGTCGCGCTTGCTGGTCGTTTTAGATATCCATGAAGAGAAACGGTCTAAATGGACCATGGATGAGGATAACCAACCAGAAGGCAGCAAGGGGTAGCTACCTCATAGCTAAGTGAACACGGGAATTTGAATCCAAGGCACATAGCAGGGCGAAGAACATTCGTGTTGAAAGAAAATACAAGACAAACCACTTGAGTGGGAGCATTTGAAAATTCGAGATTTCCGAGGCGTGACCCCCAAACACAATTAGAAATATCATTTTCAATGACTTGCGAGATATTTCATCGGTCTTCCATAAAATTCTTCGAAATGAATTTCACGTGCTCGCCAGGCCAATAAATCAGGGACAGATGAGACGAAGAAAACATGGAATCTTGTATTGCCTATGTAAATGCTTGCAACAATGCGGTCGGACTGATAAAAATTGAAAAAATAAAAGGAAATTAATGAACAAAGCACTGTTCAGTAAGCCCTAAAGACTCAAAGCCATGAAAAAGAACACAACTTTAAAGTTAATTATCCGGTCACTAGCCCTCGGAGGAGCCTGTCTGATCCTTTGGTCTTGGTACCAAGGCCGTGGCCCCGATCAGCAGCCAGCAGCTCCACAAAAAGAGTTGGCGGTGATTGAAAAACCAAAGTCGGACTTTCCAGATTTTGAGCGTAAAGCGGCTGTGGTTGTGCCGAAAGTCAGACATGTCGTGGTGCAGCCTGCGGGAGCTGTGAAGGTGCCAAAATTAGCCAAAGGAGCCCCTGATGCGGTGCAGGATTTCAGAAATTGGGCGGAAACTTATTTCGCTGCAGAACCAGCTGCACGGGCGGCATTACTGAAAAAAGGCTCGGAGCTGGCTGTGTTGCATCGCGCCGCGCTGAAGAATCTGATGCCCAGTGATCCAAAGACGGCTTTAGATTTGGCCGTTCCGATGGTGGTCCGGCAGGATCTGCCAGATGAAATCGAGCGCTTGCTTGAGCGCCGAGTCAATGAACGTGGGGACCTCATGGTGTTGGCCTCAGTGCCAGCAGAGAATGGCTCCAAAGAGAAGTCGGTTCGTCGTATTTTTCAGCCAGAGGGGGCAGCTCCAGGAGAGATCGTTAAAGCCTACGTGTATGGTGACCGTGAGAGAATGCGCAGTCTGACTGGTACAAGCGCGAATGGGATTCGGATTGGCGGTGAGATGGTCTTGAATGACGCGCCGTTTCGCCAACTCGAGGTGGGCGAACGTCCAGATCCGGCAAAGCTGATTGTCGAGGCTTGTCCTATTTCTGGCATTACGACTCCGATGCCAAAAACTCCCGAAGCGGCTCCTGCCCCAGTGCAGCGCAAGGTGACCACGGTGGAGGATTATAAGAAAACCTATGTCTTATGCTCATCTGGTCATATCGGCCTCTTTGCCAGTCAATTGAATGAGCAGGAGTCGGCTGATCATCAAAAAAATGAACTGCGATTGGCAGAGGGCGGCACTGGCGGCGGTAGTACACCGTTCGATGTTCCGCCAGGCTGGACCACTGGCACCAAGAGGCTTCTTTACCTCAGAGTTGCCTTTCCTGATGCACAAAAGGACGTGCAGACTGAAGTTTCAGTCTATAACAACTTGAGACAGGCTACAGACTTTTTCATGTCAAACAGTTTTGGCCGCTACTATCTCACGCCGACGGTGGCGCCTCTGGTGGTTCTGCCCTATCCGCGGTCTTGGTACAGTGCCGCTAGAGATGATGATGGAGACCCAATTGGATCCTATATTCTACGTGAACACGCCTTTGAGGTGGCACGTAGAATGGGGTATGATGCTGACGCTTATGATTTAGATGTCGTTGAATATGATTCAAGTGGGCCAGGAAGTTTTGGTGGTCTTGGTGCGGTCGGGGGGCGCGGTGTCTGGTTAAAGACCAGTGCTGTTGGTGTCTTGATCCATGAGTTGGGACACAATCTGGGCCTCTGGCACGCCAACCGCTGGGAAACCAATCCGCCGAACCGTATTGGCCCTGGGGCCAATGACGAATACGGAAACAAATTTGACGTGATGGGGGCAAGCAATGCCTTGGGAGATTTTGTTGCTGTGCACAAAACCATCCTGGGTTGGCTCACTCCCGATACAGTGCATCAGGTCAATGCAAGCGGAACTTATAGGATCTACCAAGTGGACCAAGGGCGTTCAGACGCGGATAAACGTTATGCCCTGGCAACAGGCATGGATTCAGAAAGAAATTACTGGTTTGAGTTCAGGCAGAAATTCCCCACGATTGCTTCGCTCAATAATGGACTGATGGTAACCTGGAATGCCTGGGGCAGCGGAGCTAGCCCTAACGATGATGAGGTATTCAGTAGCAATAGAGGCACACATCTTGTTGATATGACCCCAGGCTCCGGTGATTTTGCAGATACAAGAGATGATGCAGGGTTGATGATTGGGCAGACCTTCTCAGATGAGGTGGTTGGAGTGCATGTCACGCCGATCTTGAAAAGTAAGATCGTCCCAAACCAGAAAGAGATTCCTTATGTGGATGTTGTGGTCAATCGTGGTTTTTATCCTGGGAATAGAGCTCCTTCGCTGAACGTCAGTGCGGACAGTCTGAGCATCCCCTTGGACGGCGAGGTGCTGCTTTCTGCGTCTGCTACTGATCCTGATCGGGATACCGTTGCTTATTCATGGAATTTTGGTGATAAAACTTATTCCACCGACAACAACCGCGTTCAGAAAAAGAAATGGGCTAAGTTTGGCAAATATCAGGTTCTTTGCACGGCAAGCGATATGAAAGGCGGCCGCACAACTCGGGCATTGTTGATTACCGTCGGGGCTGAAACAGAACCTCTTTTTGATTACACTGTCAGTGGGCGTGTCCTGGACAACAGCCTGCCGACCCCCAAACCTGTGGAAGGGGTTTATATCACGAATCGCACCTTAACCGTAGGTTCATCTCAGTCCGGCGCCACATCGTTTCGCTCCACTTATACGGATTCAGACGGTTTTTATAGGCTGACCAATTTGCCTCCAAATGCTGGCTCCTCGCAAACGACCATCATTGTAAATAAATGGCCGCAAACTTTTAGTATCGATGGAAGCAACCAATTTACGTTGAGTAAGGATCGAGACGGCGTTAACTGGACAATGGAAGGTAAGGTGGCAAATGTCGAAGTGACCGTGACCAAGGGCACGGCAAGTGAAGACAATCCAGCAGACTACGGGACGATCACTTTACACAGAAGCTCAAGTGCGGGGATACTCAACGTGCAGATGTTAGTCTCAAGCCAGGGCACGGGCCAAAGAGGCCCTGCTCTGGATTATGTACTAAGGAATGAAGCGACGATTGGCGCAAGCCCGACAGTCTATCTTCCAATACAAGTCACTAATGCCAATAACCGGGCAGAGTTGAGGGGAGCTTTGGGTGTGAGTTTTGCTAACGGAGTGGATACGGTCAATATTCGAGTCACCGGACTACCCGATAATTTGGCTGAAGGTACAGAATATGCCGTGGTTGATTTTCCTGATACAGCCTACGCTTATCCAGGCGGTACTAACCCTCGGACAGTGCCTTATCATGTGACTGGGGCACGCTCAGCGGTCATTGCCATTACGGACGGAGACAGCACCCTGCCCGTCGTCACAATTTCCGCAGACGATGCCAACATGATTGAGGGGACCACAACTACCCGCGATTCAGCTAGAATACGAGTGCGCCGAGATGGCCCTGTGGACAATCCACTTACGGTCGTTTTAGCTTACAATGGATCAGCCGATCGTGTGGATGATTACAATGCAGTGGTTCCTGATCCATTGAACATTGTCATTCCTCCTGGTAAGAGTGAATTTACGGTAAACCTTGTGCCTGAGGATGATTTAGTTGCGGAGGGCTTAGAGGTTGGGGCGGTCTCCATAGCTCCAAGTGCCAGTTACGTGCCAGATGCGCGCCGTAATTCCGTGGACCTCTACATTGCAGACAACGATCAGCCACTTGTACAGGTCGTAGCAACTGTTAGCACGACGGGAGAGGGCAGTGCGGGGCCCGGCAGATTCCAGATCTCCAGGGCGGCTGTAGATATCAGTGATGATTTGGTGGTCAATTTCTCCCTAGGCGGCAGTGCCTTGTCTGGTTCCGATTACAAAAGGGTTAGTGGCATTGCAGTCATCCCAGCCAATGAGCTGACTGCTGATATCATGATTGAATCTATCCAAGATACGATTCAGGAAGGGCCGCAAACAGTCATTCTAAAATTAGCTGCTAATTCTGATTATGCGATTGGGGACTCTAACACGGCTACCGTGACCATCGCCGACAATGACGGCAGTCAGTTTAGTA
>JAPLUM010000755.1 GCA_026397605.1 Verrucomicrobiota bacterium
AGTCCTGTAGTGCCTGGCATAATTTAATTTTTTGGTACCTTTTCCCGGACATGGTCGGAGCAACCAAGGGCGTGATCCACCTCATATACGATCACAAACGAACAGGCGCAAAGGAGATGATTATGGCCCGGTTTACTGAGCGCGATGTTTTGAAGGGCAAACCAGCACGCAGCTCCCGTCTGCGAATGTTGGTGAATCGAGCGACGGGATCCCCAGCGGCTCTTCGTCTTGAAGACCAGTAGTGGAGACAGCCTTGTGTTGCTGGCACCTTCCCCTCATTTGGGGGCGTTGAGAGAATTTCATTTAGGTGGGAACTTCAGTTTGTAGTATGCCCCTCATCCATCACCGCCAGCGAAGCCTTCTGTCGCGCTCGAAACATCTGAGCGTGGGATTGCTGTGCATGTTAATCATGGTGGCAGCCAATACCGCTCAAGCTTACCTCGGCGGCTTTGAAGACGCAGACGGATACACCAACGACTATTTCTCCACCACTGGCCCGTTTGGCGCAGGAGCCAACAACTACCTCGTGAACACCTACAACGCTGGTGCGTACACATTGCCCGGTGGCAGTCCACAACGTATCACCGCGAACTCGGGTCTGTGGCAGGCGATCAACGGCACCACCCTTATCGGAAATCGCTACGTTATCGCCCACTCACAGATCGGAGACGAGTCCGCCTATGCGGGTGACGCCATGCTTGGAATTCGCAATCAAGGCACATCCGTCTCGCCTTTGGAAATTCGCTACTGGTTGGACTCCCGCGATTTTGGCGGACTGGAACCCGCATCCACTGCGGACACTTTGATCCAATGGAGCCTCCGCGTCTGTCCCGATGCGTCGACAGCAGGTGGAAACTCCCAGTCCAACAGCTTCTACTGGACATTTCGGGACACCAATCTCAACGCCGGTCTGGAACTGGGGTGGAATGACCAAAACCAGATCATCTACCGTCTGCCCTCTCACAGCCTTTGGCAGGTGACCTCTTTCACCCTCGATCAATTCAACTACGACCAGATGAACATGAGCTTCAACCTTGCCTCGGACACCTGGAGCCTCAGCATCTTTGACCAGTCGGCCCAGTCAACCATATCGCTCGTTACAGACGCAGCCTTGGGTGCCTCCATGAGCAATCTCTCGGCCATCGACTGGCGGCTCGAGTATAACCAGAGCAAGTCCTACTTCGACAACTCATCATTCCAGGTCATACCTGAGCCAGGCACCGGCATCTTGCTAATGGCGGCCGGTATCATTGCTGTGCGCCGGCGTCAGCGGTGAGGCAAACTGAGGCCCGTTGATTGCAGTGGCTGCCAGGAAATTGCTTTTGAGGGAGCCGGGTCGGAATAACGCGGGAGCGGTGGTGTGAGGTAGTCTGGCTTATTGCTTTTGAAATTTGCTAGCCCTCAGGAGTCTAGCCTTGTTATTTTTGAACATTGCTTCAAAAAGGGAGCATACTTTTCACTGCACCGCGGCATTCTCAGAGCTCAAACAGATCGTTAACAATATTTTATGGACGAGAACCCCACTCCACCTCCTGTTAGCGAACGCTATAAAGTCTTGGAATCCCTTGGTGAAGGTGGGCAGGGAAAGGTTTACAAGGCCTTTGATCTCCAGCTTCAGCGCTACGTCGCACTGAAACGTCTGTTGATGAACGAAAACAGCAGTCAGGAACAACTTCGGAAAGAAGCACTTACACTCGCTGGCTTACATCATCCGAATATCGTCGCCATCTATGACGTTGCATCAGATGAGCACGGCTTATTCCTTGTCATGGAATTGGTTGAAGGCGAAGACTTGTCCAAGTGGCTTGAAGGTGAAGCCCTCAGTCTGGAAGACTTCCAGCAGCTCGCCAGCCAGTCCTTAGAGGCCCTCATCGCCGCGCATGAACTGAAGGTGTTGCACCGCGACATCAAGCCTGAAAATCTACGCATCTCGCGTCTGCCAGGGGGCCGTCTCACCGTGAAGTTGCTCGACTTTGGTCTAGCACGCGCCAGTCAAAATGCGCGGCGCCAAACCGATGATCATGGCAGCGTGAAGGGGTCTATCCGCTACATGGCACCTGAGCAGCTCCAACATAAACCCATGGATGGCCGCACCGATCTCTATGCGCTCGGGTGTGTTTTCTACAAGGTGCTCAGCGGTCGCACCGCATTCAATGCTGAGACCGTCGAAGCCATCATTAATGCGCATATTGAACATCGACTAGTCCCGCTGGAAGAACGAGCTCCGGATGTGCCTGACACTCTGGCGCAGTGGGTGATGTGGCTGATCAATCGCCGACCCGCAGAGCGCCCCGAGAGTGCCAGCGTAGCGCTCTCGTCTTTATCGTTTCTCTTTGAAGACATCAAGGCAGGTCATGTGTTGAACCGCGCTATTGAAAGTGGCACCGTTTCACACGCCTCCACCTCCTACGTCACGATGGCTCACACTCTGGCCACGCAGGCGGCACCCATCGTGCCAACTATCGCCGAGGCTGAGACGCCGGCTCCCTCCGTTAAGTTAGCAAGCTCACAAGTCTCTTCTGATAAAAAGAGATCCATGCTACCCATCGCCGCTGGCGTAGCAGTGCTGGTGGTTGGCGGTCTCGCAGCGTTCTTGATGCCCGGCGGTAAAAACAGTGAAACCAAACCCGTAGCTGCTGCCGAACCCGTGAAGACAACGACAGCTGCATCTGCCGACATTCCTGCCCCTGTCGAAACATCTACGAAAGACAAACCCGAGCGCGTTTTGTCAGATTACCCACCTGTGGAACCCACGACCTCTGCCGGTCGGCCAGTGCTACCCATGGAGGCACGTCTCATGTCGCGCTACATCGCTAGCGATCATTTGATGCGTTACGGAGATCTCGATAAAATGAAGAAAAAGTCAGACGATGTACCCGCAGGGCCTGGGCTCGCTATCAGCCTATGGAACGACCTGATCGCAGCTGGTGGCAACCGCCCTTTGCTCGTTCGTGAAAGAGAACTGGATCAAAGCCCGCGCATGGAAGTGCTGAAGGAGCCTGAACTACGCGGCGAGATTCCCGTCGTGGCATTTAATGAAGGCCAGCTTCTCCGCGCCTCTTTGCCACTCGATGCTGCCGACAAGGTCTATCTTGATCCGGCTCACGATACCAGCAGCAAACCTGGCTTTACCGCGATCATGGCCGTGCGACTACGCGCTATGAGCGAGAAACGTGACAATCGCATCATCACTCTGCGCCGCTCTGGCACCGATAACTCCAAACGTACCAGCTATCACGTCAGCTACACTCGCGATCATCACCTGCGCATCACTACGACCATTGAGGGCATCGACCAAGAATCTGCCACGACAACAGAAACGGTGCCCCTGGACAAGCTGCTCATCGTCACCATGCTCATTAACCAAGCAGAAAAAAGCGTCCGTATCTTTGTGCGAGGTCCAGGTGGTTTCATCACAAGCAGTCCAGCCGTCGCCCTCACGACCGATGTTGGCGCAGTCGATGAACTCTCCATCGGCAGCAAACCCGTCGGAGAAACGACCTCCGTTGCAAAAGATTTCATAGGAGACCTCGCCGAGCTCATCCTCTATCGATCTGCCTTAAAAGTCGAAATGACAGGCAAGATCGAAGCCAGCCTCGCCAGTCATTATTTCGCCCGATAACTATAGGCGGCCCAAAAGCTGTGGGTATTTTTTAAGCCCCGATCCCGAATCTAAACGGGTCAACGGGATCTAGAATCACGTCACTGCTAGGAAATTGCTTTTGAAAGGGCCGGGCCGGAATAACGCGGGAGCGGGGGTGTGAGGGGGTCTGGCATCTTTTTGGAGTAGATCAGGCTAGAGGGAAAAGTTTTTTCAAGATTCTGCGCAAGTGAGGTGATTGACCTGCATCAGGCAGGTGAAGCGAGGGCCATGGGTCTTCCGAAAGAAAAGCTACTTCATTCTACCAAATCTATGAAAACCAATAACATCCTCCGCCACTCTACCTCCCGCCTCAGCCTGCTGCTGGCGGCTACGATCAGTCTTAGCTCTGCTGCGCTGGCCCAGCATACGGTTCCCACCACGGTGGCCTCCTATGTGCCAGCCAAAGCTGCCGCAGGTGAAACGGTTTACGCGAACCTCTTTGAAGCCCCGTTCAGCGGCACCACCCCTGCCTTCGTCTTTGCTCATGCGGCGCTGAAGAATGCCGCTGGCGAGCTCCTTGTGGTCCCGGTCACCTATGAGGCACCCCTCATCATCAGCTTCAAAGTGCCAGTAGGTGCGGTGACAGAGGACGTGATGCTTTTTCCCGAAAATCGCATCGGTCAGCAGCAGATTGAGCTTCCCATCGTGGCCCTGAACAAGCGGCTTCCAGGCATTGTGTTACTGAACAAGTCTCAGTTTAACATCACCCGCGTGGAACGGTGTCTTGCTTTCATCTCATTAAAGTTCGCTGTAGAGGTTTTTAAGAGCGACGCAGGCCACCGCCCAAGAGACAGCGGAAAACAGACGGCTAC
>JAPLUM010000769.1 GCA_026397605.1 Verrucomicrobiota bacterium
TGCGCCAGGCAGGTGTTCCAGTGCCTGATGGACGTGCCGTGAGTGATCTTGATGATGCCTGGGAGGCAGCTGAAGAAGTGGGACTACCCGTTGTGGTGAAGCCTACCGACGGCAATCACGGACGTGGCGTTTTCATTGATCTCAACACACGTGAGCAAGTCATCGAAGCCTATCCTTTAGCCCTCAAGGAAGGCACTGAAGTGATGATTGAGCGCTTCATTCCAGGTGTCGATCATCGCTTGCTGGTGGTCGGTTCAGAGATGGTCGCTGCCAACCGTGGTGAGCCTGCGTGCATCGTCGGCGATGGCAAACAAAACGTGCGCGACTTGATCGAATCGCAGTTAAACAGTGATCCGCGCCGTGGCACCCATGACACCACGCCTTGGTCGATCATCGACACCGTGATCGATATCGATCCAACGATGCTGATCGATCTGCAAAAACAAGGTCACGACCTCACGACCATTCCCCGCCAAGGTGAACGCGTCTTAGTTTGGCGCTTTGCCAATCCATCGGTCGATGTGACAGATGATGTCCATCCAAGCATCCGTGAACACGTCGTCGTCGCCGCCAAGACTGCAGGCCTCGATATTTGTGGGATCGATGTCGTGTGCCGCGATGTCAGCCGACCGCTGGAAGAACAAGGGGGTGCTATTGTCGAGATCAATGCCAGCCCTGGACTGAACATCCATTTGAAACCAGCCATGGGCAAGGGGCGCCCCGTCGGTGAGGCCATCATCAACATGTTATTTCCTAACGGACTTGATGGACGCATCCCTGTCATTGGCATCACTGGGTCACATGGCAAAACGATGACCACAAAACTGCTGGCTCACCTTTTGAAGCCCCTCGGCAAATTTCTGGGTGTATGTCACAGCGACGGACTGCAATTTGGAGACCGCCACGCGCCATCCAAGCAGGGAGACCGTCTTTTCGGCACACAAGGTGTGCTGTTGCATCCATGGACAGAAATCGCCATTTGCGAAACGAGCGCTGAGTCCATCATCCTGGAAGGTGTCGGCTATGATCGCTGTCAAATTGGAGTCATACTCAATGTCGGCACAGAACACCTCGGCCTGGGCTACATCGACACGCTTGAGCAAATGACCAAAGTGAAACGCTGTGTTGTGGATGTAGTGCTGCCTACAGGCACGGCCGTGCTAAATGCGGATGATGTCCAGGTCGCTGCCATGGCATCCTTTTGCAAAGGCAGCGTGCTTTTCTTCTCCCGTGACGCGACTAACCCCACGCTAAACTCCCACCGCACGGAAGGTGGACGCGCTGTATTTGTGCAGGATGAATCGATTCATCTCGCCGAAGGCGAGGTGGTTCGCTGCCTCTGCGCCTTGAGTGAGGTTTCATTGCCGATGAGTGGTCATTTTTCTTTCCATCTGGAAAACGTTCTTGCTGCTGTCGGAGCAGGCTGGGCGATGGGCTTAAACGATGAAGCCCTAGTGGAAGGGCTGCGCAGTTTGCACCAGATTCATCGAAACCCATAATTTCAGCACGATAGAATTTTTGACGTCATGCCGATAGGACTTCTCATTCCTGCCGATTCGAACCTGCCTTTGCTTGAGTATGAATGGCAGCGATTAGGCCTAGAGAAGCATGTGGTCGTCGATCAAAAAGATGGAGCCTCTATCCATCTGTATCTAGATGCTGCGGCTCAAGCTTGGATGCCTGAATTTGATACGCTCAATCTCGCCGCCACACTGAGCCTATCGGTGAGTAGCAATGAAGATGACCTATTGAAGGAAGTTTGGCTGACGCTGCTTTTCAGCCCGTTAAGGCTTGAGTTTCCAAGTGCCGATGAATTGCTGTCGTCCGTAAATATCCGCAAAAACATTGCCATCAATGCAGCACGTGTTTGCCTCAACTTTCACACCACGGCTGTTGAACGCCCGAATGACTGCTGGCGTTACTCTGAGGACACAGGTTTTGTTTTAGTACCGAGCAGTCCATTGATCGAGTCGTTAAAGAAAGCCTGCCAACCGAAGCTTGGGGGTGTGTTATATTCATTTTCGTGTTACCGAGCCAGCGAGTATGTGATTCTGCTTTCGATTGCTGAAGAAGCTCACCGATGCCATCCAGAGTTATTGCAAAGGTTGCAGGAGCAGTGGGAAACAAAGGCGATTGCGTCCCGACGTTTTCATGAAGTCTTTATGAATGAGATAGGCACTGTGGAGGAGCCTCTGCCCATGCATTATTATGTACCCGGAGATCGTGTATGGTTTCGAAATCCTGATGAACCCTCCGAAGAGGCGACTGGCTATGAAGGATCCTGGGTGGTTTATCTCGGCGGCGGTCTGTTCTCTAACTTCTGGAAGCGCGACCAACCCTTTACTGTGCTCACTAAGTGCATCGAGATCTACCACTGGCGCAGCTCCACTTATATGGACGTGGATGGGGAGATGCAGATGGATGAAAGCAAGGTGGAGCAACTGGTCGCACAGACTCTAGCTGACCAAAAAGCATGTGCAAAAATTTATGAGCTCATGCACCGCATGCGCGATCCGATGGATGTGTATGCTGAAGGTGGCTGCATGGATGCCACGCGGGAAACTGTCAAATTTGTGACAGCGACACATGGCGATTTAATCAAGGCTTTAAACGAGCTTTAAATTCAGAGTTTGAGATAAAGCTTCCGACGATGCATCCAATAAACGACTAGCCAGATAGTAAGTAGGCTACAGGCCCCAATCAGCACCGGCTGGAATGGACGGCCTAGGATTTGGAAAACTTCTTTACCCAAGTGTTGTTTAAAGAAACGAGCCAAGGGAGTTTCCAGCGCATGTCGCATGAGATAAAAGGCCAACGAGTTCATGCCAATGACCACAAAGGGAAAGGACCAGCGCTGCCATTGGCGAATATCGACGATGTAGTGGATCGCTGCTAAAATAAGGAAACTGCAGCCGCCGCTAAACAGAGCCCATGAAGGGGTCCACAGGTGTTTAATAATGGGACAAATAACGCCAAAATGCAGCGCTAAACTAATGGCAATACTAGATGAGCCCGCGATGACGAGACATTTCGTTGGCTGGGCAAATCGCTTTAGCCATGTCCCCGCCATCAGCCCGAGAATCATGGTCGGAATCGTTGAGAGCACATTGATCGTCGTGTAACCTCCCAAGTAGCCCACATAGGGTGAAAGGCGTGGAAACAGATTGAGCAACCAAAGATCAAACGACCACCCTGCATTGCGGTTATGATTCCAATGAGCAAAAAAGCCGCTGAAATCATGGTTCCAGTTTTCAGGCACATTAAACGCATCAGGATCCGCGTGCGCCGGCAGAATCGGGTGGAGTGCAAAGATGAGCCAATGCGCCACCAACAAAAAGATGCACCAGAACCAGCGTGTTTTGGTGCCGCAGAACGCTAAAGCAAACACCAGCATGTATCCGAGCCCCGTTTGCGTCAGTGTTTCATCAAAGGTCCAATTCGTTATGCTCCGATCCAGACTGCGAATGTAGATGCCCAGAAAAATCAAGGCTATCGAACGCCACAAAGCATGCAGGGTTAGGCTTCGTTTTGACTGACCTTTGCTAATCCGCGATGAGACGGAAAAAACCAGCGCTGTTCCTGTCAAAAAAGCGAAGGAGGGATGAATCAGATCATTGAGTGAGCAACCAACCCAAGGGACGTGAGATGAATGAAACCCAATGAACTGCCAAATGGCGCTGTCAGGAAACTGCAGCGCCGCCTCGTCCAGTTCCATGAGACGCATACCAACGAGGAACATAACCATTCCACGATACACATCGAGCGAGGAGAGACGTGTCATGAGATCAACGATTGTCGAGAATCTGAAACAGGTTGTGTCGATGGTCGGTCCACAGAGGCACGTCGAGATCACGTGCATTCTCCGGCACTGAAGGTGGATTCGCTTGAATGAAGGCGGCGTTCTTCGTCAGCAATAAATAGTCCGTGGGATAGCAACCACTTTCATCCAAGTCACTGGCCATACGAATGCTTTGCAGGCCAATCTCACGGGCGACACGCTCCACGACAGGCGCAAGATTCAGCGAGTAGTTGGTGATGTGCACTGCGATGATTCCATCCAGCTTTAAATGGCGTAGATAGAGGTCAAAAGCCTCGCGTGTGAGCAGGTGCACAGGCACGGAGTCGCCACTAAAAGCATCCAATAACAGGACGTCGAAGTTTTGCGGATTCTCATGCTCCAGAGAGAGACGTGCGTCGCCGATCACAGGTTCGTAAATGGCCCCGCGCGCTTGCATGTCAGAGATGAAGGTAAACCACTTCAATGCCAGCCGCTCAGCGTTTGGATTGATTTCATAAAACCGATAGGTCTGCCTTTTCTCCGCATAACAGGCAACGGTGCCTGCCCCCATCCCAATGACACCGACGCGGGCATCAGGCTTGGTTTTTAGCGTATCGAGCGCATGTCCGATAGCTGTCGGATGCGAGTAATAGGTCAACGGGTCGCGCAGGCGTGCCGGGGTCATGTTTTGCCGACCATGCTTGACGCTGCCGTGAATGAAGGAGCGGAAGGTTTCGCCAGTGTCCTCGTCCTGATATTCGGAGACGGAAAGCATGCCGTAGAAGTCGCGGTGGCGTTCCATTTTCTCATCGTAAGTGAACTCCCATTTAGCTAAGAAGACGAGCCCAACCAGAGTCAGCACGCCCCAAGCAATCTGCATCGGCCGCGTCCGCCTGATGATCGGCAGGCCCGCATTTTGTATCAGGCTTCATCAGCGCTAACTCACCATGACAAACCATGCACACCATGAACATGGCAGTCAAAAGGATGATCAATTCAGTGACAAAGTCCGGCGTCCAATTTTCGAACTCATACATCGCTGAACCAAAGAATAACAATGCCATAGCCGGCAGCGCCCAAGCAGCACGTTTATACCAGCGTGGATGATCAAAACAGATGATGAACGAGACCAGGTACAAGCTCAGTGGTGCCACCCACAAAAATGGAATCACGGCCACGTCTTGGCAAACATAGTTCGTGGTGCCAAGCAACAGCAAGCACGCAAAGCCAGGCAACAGCAGCCATAAAGCCCGGCGCATCCAGGTGGGTTTAGCGGCATGGGTTTCCGAGTGCGGATGTGGATCGCTCTCAGGCGTAATCACATCAGGGCGCGCACGATTGGAAAAGGCGCAAACTGCCATGAGGAGCACAAACGCGACAAACACTCCAGACCATATCTGCGCCTGAGTCACCACATCCCAACGCGGTTCAATGAGTACGGGATAACTCAACAGTGCGGTAAGTGAACCAATGTTGGAAAGCGAATAAAGCCGCCATGGGCTGCGCTGAGGATACAAATGCGAAAACCAAACTTGCAGCAGAGGACTGGTGGCGGAGAGCACCAGATAGGGAAAGCCCACAGTCAATGCGAGTAGCATCAAGATGCGTCCGACCGGCTCTTCGGCTCCGGTGGGTTTCAGTGCCACGTCAGGCACGATAGGCAAAAGCAATGCTGCAATGAGAAGCGCCATGCCATGCACCCAGGCCTGTGTTTTAGGGCGGCACTTTGCTAGTAGATGGGCATAGCTGTAGCCGCCAAAGAGCACAACCTGGAAGAACAACATGCAGGTTGTCCACACGCCGGGACTACCGCCAAACCATGGCAGGATAAATTTACTGATGACTGGCTGTACTTGAAAGAGCAGGAAGGCACCGAGAAGGCTGACCAAACAAAAGATAAGATTCATAGTTTGGTCAGTAGTAACGTTCGAGTTTGCGGCGGCTGTCGCGGTCTAAGTCGGTGATCTTTGGCACGAGATAGCGCGTGCCCAATTTGTCGATGATCACCAGACGACCGCCACCCAGACTCTGAATGCTTTCATCCGTCTCGATCCGGAAGGTCGTGGTGCCACGATCAGTCTCGACCAGCCAATCAAAACCGTCTGGAGCGCGGGTGATGGTCAAAACGCGGCGAATGACCGGCACGAAATGGCGCTTGGCTAACGCAGCATCAAGCGCGGCACGCTCTGAAGCATCAAGCTTGGTAGGATCTTCAATGCAGACGATTTCCTGTCCCTTGGCATCCAGAATGGAGACCCAGTGAGCTGGCTCAGTTAGAGGAAACAGTCGAATGGGACGCACGTCGGGCTGCTGGAGGATGGAGATAAGATCGGTCATGCTTGATTCACCTCCACCATGGCTTCGTGCAGACGTGCATAGGTGCCGCTGCGACTCATCAGATCTTCATGTGTGCCGATTTCACTGATCACACCATTTTCGACCACGACCAGTCGGTTTGCCTTTCGCAAAGTGCCTAGACGATGCGCAATGGCGATGGTCGTGCGGCCTTTGATCAGATGATCCAGCGCGGCCTGAATCTCGCGCTCAGTTTCAGTGTCCACAGAAGAGGTGGCCTCATCGAGAATCAAGATCGCCGGATTGATGAGCAACGCACGTGCGATGCTGATGCGCTGACGCTCGCCGCCAGAGAGTTGCTGACCGCGCTCGCCGACCATGGAATCATAGGCATCGGCAAGCTTCAGGATAAAATCATGAGCACGCGCAGCTTTGGCTGCGGCCATGATCTCTGCCTTCGTTGCATCAGGCTTTCCATAGGCAATGTTTTCGGCGATTGTGCCAAAGAATAGATACGGCTCCTGCAACACGAGGCCCAGATTGCGCCTGTAATCGACGACGTCGATGTCACGGAGATCATGTCCATCCACCAGCACTGCGCCCTCACTCACATCAAAAAATCGACAGGCGAGATTGACCAAAGTTGTCTTACCTGCACCACTAGGGCCGACGAGACCGATCATTTCGCCAGGAGCAATCTTTAAATCAATGCCACGAATGATCTGGCGTGAACCGTGACGGAACTTGATGCCGCGAAACTCGATTTCACCGCTGAGACGACCCACTTTACGCATGCCGGAAGTGATCGGCATATCAGGCTTCACATCCAGGATATCAAAGATGCGATGTGCGCTGGATGCCGCGCGCTGCGCCGAAGCGACGAATCGGCTCATGTTCTCGAGCTTACCGTAAAATCTGCCAACATAGAGCACAAAACCTGTCAACACCCCTACCGTGGTATTACCGCCAGCAATACTCCATGCGCCGACACTCCAGATGATCAACAAACCAAAATCCGTGAGCAAACTAATGGTTGGCTCAAAGAAGGACCAGGTGCGGTTCACTCGATCATTCGTATCAAAGATTTGCTGATCCTGTTCACGGAACCGGTCGATCTCACGCTGCTCTTGAGCAAAGGCTTTGACGACACGAACACCGGGAATGGTGTCAGAGAGAACGCTGTTCATCGCACTCCAGGCACGGCTGGATGCGGCAAAGCCACCACGCAGGTGACTGCGCACCCACTGCACCAGCCAGGCGACGATCGGCAGCGGTCCAATCGCGGCGAAAGCAAGCATCGGATTCAACGTGAAAAGAATCACTGCGGTGAAAAGAATGGTCAGCACATCACAGGCAAAATCAATGAAATTGACGGAGATGAAGAGGGAGATGTTATCCGTATCAGAACCGATACGGGAGATTAAATCACCTGTGCGCTTTTTGTTAAAATAGGTCAGCGACAGTTTTTGCAAATGCTCAAACGTGGCGCGCCGCATGTGGCTGGTCACGCGCTCAGCCACGCGAGAGATGACGTAAGTCGTGGCCCACTGCAGAATCCAGGTTACCAGCGCTGCGCCAGCCAGCATGAGCATGAAATGTAAAACACGCCCGACCAACACCTCGTTGTTGGCAGTTTGAAGAGGGATCAGTACTTCATCGACGAGTGACATCGTGAGCCACGGTCCGACCAAGCCGGAAGCAGTGCTGGCAACGGTGAGAACAAATCCCAGCAGCATCAGCTTGTACCATTGACGGGAGAATTTGAAAAGCCTCACCAAAGGTTTGCTCGTCGAGGGCACTATGGCGGGCTCTTCTTCAGAAAAGAGATCTTCCTCATCGTCCACCGTCTCAACATCAGCACTCACGGTGCCGAGCTGTTCTTTGAACTTGGCCAAAAAGGCCTCGACCTCACGTAAATGACCCGAAGTGATCCGCCAATGCCAAATGCTAGCGTCAGACTGCATCAGGTGAATCGCCGCCGTGGCACCCATCTCCTCTAACTTCAGCTCTTGGATCTCAGCCAGACGCCATGCGTGAAAATGTCCCATCTCGACATGAAGCAGGCGTATGTTGGTAAGGACCATGAGACCTGCGTGAAAGTGCAAATTCCAATCCAGATCCGTGTGTAACCGCACAATGATCCTTTCACCCGTGACCAACTGCTTTTCGGCATGTTGGAGCAGAGTCTCTGAGGCTTCGTTGAAGGGCGCGGTGGGCAAAATGAAGATAAAATTGGGAGCCGACAGTCCGGTAGATGCGGACCTTGTCAATCTGTCGGCAAAATTTGATTTTTTGCTGTAAGACCAAGCTACTCTTATCGTTTCTGCGCTATCTTTCTCCTCCCCAGGCCCCCGAAAAGGGCAATTCGTCTATCATCTGCTTGTCTTCCACTGTTCCATTGAGCGACATTCGCTCTACACTTGTTCGTAAAATTCACGCCCTGCGCGGACCCAATCTTTGGTCACGTGAGACAGCCCTCGAATGCCGAGTCGAATTCCCTATATTGGGTGAGGTCTTGCCTAACTGGAAGGATTGGCTGGTCTCTTGGTTGCCCACATTAAAAACAACTTTAAATGACTCTGGTGGGCCGGACCTGCACACGCTCGCCAATCTGCTGCAAGTCGTCACCCTGCATTTGCAAAAGCGAACCGACTTGCAGATTAACTTCAGCAAGATCGTCACAACGACAGATCCACGCGTTTTAAAAATCATCACTCAGTATGAGGAAGAAACCGTGGCACGCGCTGCGTTTCAACTTGCACGGCAATTGATTGATGCGGCTCTCTTTGGGCAGTTGTTTGATGTCAATGCTGCCATGCTTGAGCTTACCGATATGGCTCATGATGTTTGTCTGGGCCCCAGCACACGTTCCATGGTGGATGCTGCAAAGGCACGGGGCATTCCCATTCGCCGACTTACTTCTGGCAGTTTAGTGCAGTTGGGTTGGGGCTCGAAACAAAAGAAAATTCTCGCGGCGGCCACCAGTCAAACAAGCGCCATCTCCGAGGACATGGTTCAGGACAAAGACCTCACGCGTCGCCTCCTGAATGAGGTGGGGTTACCTGTGCCCCAAGGCCGACCAGTCAAGTCAGCGGATGATGCATGGGCTGCCGCCAATGAGATTGGCCTGCCTGTCGTGGTGAAGCCTTTGGATGGAAATCAGGGGCGTGGCGTGGCTTTGAATCTCTACACGCGTGAGCAAATCACGACTGCTTATCAGGCAGCGTTTGAAGAGAGTGACTCCGTGCTCGTCGAGCAATTCGCTGAAGGTGAAGACTACCGCGTTCTGGTCATCGGACGTCAGCTCGTGGCTGCATCACGCCGCCATCCTGCGCATGTGATAGGTGATGGTGAGCATACCATCCAAGAACTCATCGCTGAAAAAAACCATGACCCAAGACGAGCCTCCGATCATGCAGCTGCACTGAGTAAGATCCGCATTGATGCCGTAGCTCTTGCCGTGCTGGCTGAGCAGGACACTACTCCGACATCGATCCCTGGCAAAGGCCGAACCATTTATATTCGGCGCAATGCAAACCTCAGCACAGGAGGAACCGCCGTGGATTGCACAGCAGAAGTTCACCCGACCATCTGCGCCGCTGCCGTCGAAGCCGCCCAGACGGTTGGACTCGACATTTGCGGCATCGACATGATTGCTCCAGACATCAGCGCCCCGCTGAGTCCGCGCAATGGCGTCATCATCGAGCTAAACGCCCGCCCTGGCCTGCGCATGCATTTGTATCCTTCCGAAGGCGAAGCGCGCCCTGTGGGTGATGCCGTCATCGACACCATGTTTAACAAAGATTGCAACGGCCGCATCCCAGTCGTCGCGGTGACTGGCGTGAACGGTAAAACCACTACGACTCGCCTCATTGCGCATCTTCTGAGTCAGACTGGCTGGCACATTGGCATGACAAGCACGGATGGTGTGTCAGTGGGTTCACGCAAGATCGACACTGGTGATTGTAGCGGTCCAAAAAGTGCGCGAAGCATCCTCTCCAATCCCCTGTGTGATGCAGCCGTTCTTGAAACCGCACGCGGTGGCATTTTACGCGAAGGACTTGCCTTTGATCACTGTGATGTCGCTGTCGTCACCAACATCGGTGCAGGAGATCATCTCGGCCTCAATGAGATCGACACTGTCGAGCAACTCGCGGAGGTGAAACAATGCATCGTCTCTGCAGTTCCTCCGCATGGAACGGCTGTGCTGAACGCTGCCGATCCGCTGGTGGTGAAAATGCAGGCGTCTAATCTGGGTCAAACCCTCTTCTTTGCGATGAGCGGTTCCAATGCTGTCATCCTTGATCACAGGACAAAGGGCCAGCGCGCCATCTTTATTCGCGACGGTCACATCATTCGTGCCACGGGTTCTCAAGAGGAAGTGTTCATGCCTCTGAGTAAAATCCCACTCACGCTCGGCGGCCGCATCGGCTTTCAAAATGAAAACGCTCTCGCCGCCATTGCCGCAGCTTGGGCGCTCGGAATCGACGACGAGCTCATCCGCCAAGGTGCTCGCAGCTTTGTTCCCAGCCTCGATCAAAATACTGGACGCTTCAATGTCATCGAACTCCAGGGTGTCACCGTTATCGTCGATTACGGTCATAATGTGGATGCACTCCGCGCCTTGCTCGACGGTTTGCGTCAGTTCACTCATTCACGACGCATCGTCGTCTATACATCCGCCGGAGACCGCCGTGACGCTGACATCATTGAACAGGGACGAATGCTTGGTGCAGACTTTGATGAGGTCTGGCTTTACGAAGGTGATTATGTCCGCGGACGTCAATCGGGCGAAATCATGCGCTTACTTGCTAGCGGCCTCGAAAACGCCGCTCGAACCCAACGCATCGAATCCATCCAAGGCCACCTTCAAGCCGTCGATCTGGCGATAGCATCTGCCAAGCCTGGCGACCTGATCATGATCCAAGCTGATACTGCCGATGAAACCGTGCAGCACCTCAAAGATAAGTATGGAGTGAGTTAAGCTGAAGCTTATTTCTTCGTCGCACCCTTTTTGAACTTCGTCATGAGTTCATCATGCTTCTTTGTAAGCGTCTCATACTCGGGGCTCTTGCGATCTAGCTTGGCACGTTCAGCGGCGATAGCACGGATCTCTGCCCCCAAGACGCGGCGATCTTCAGCTGCTTTAGACGCGGAAGCATCCACGACGCCCTCCACATCATTCCAATCATCCGTGCGGAAGATGGAAGTTGGAAGGCCGTCGCTGTTGACGAGGTTTGCACCTTCAGGATTCGCTGCCCAGGCATAACGAACGGCAACGGGTGCTTTCACTTCAGCGCTGCTGACGATCACGCTATTGGTGCCATCGATTTTGGCGTCGGCCCATTTCCACACCTTGTCGGCACCGGCGATTTCAAAACGCTTCAAGGCACCGCCATCGCGAGATTTCAGGCCTGTGCCACTTTGATCAAAGGTCACGCGGATAACGCCCTCCTTCACCTCGCTCGATTTGTAGAGAGGGCCTGAGTAAATCATGTCCTTCCCATAATCCTTAACCAGTGCCCAGCGTGCGAGCCGCTCACCGGGATCTTTTTTATTCGCAGGATGGATGTTGTTCGCGTCTCCGACATCATTGATGATGGCCATGCCCGTCTTCGGGGTGGTGCCTAATACAAGACGCATGCGTTCTTGCACGAGAGCCCATGGGTCCGGTGTTCCAGGCTCTAT
>JAPLUM010000634.1 GCA_026397605.1 Verrucomicrobiota bacterium
ATGATGACCAAAACGTATGCGCGCCTGAACCGAACGAATGGGCTCCGCGTAGGTCACACCTGGCAGATGCTCCAGATCATGCAGCGCCTCCCCAGAACCTGGCTCAATGAGAAAAGCGATCACGTCCTGCCGCTGTACATCATTCCATTGATAGGTCAGCAGGTGATCGATGCTGTCCTGCATGGCTCCCGGAAGCACCATCAGCCCGGTGGCCAAAGCCAGCCCCGCCATGGTGAAGAGCGACTGCCATGGCCTGCGCTCGATGTTTCTCAGTGCCATGCGAAACGTCGGCGTGAACCACCGAGTCAGACCTATACGCTCCAGCAGGCTCGGTTTAAAATCCGTCGGTGGCTCTGGCCGCATCGCCTCAGCAGGCGGCAGCTTCACAGCCATCCAGACCACGCTCAACACCCCTAAAAAGGAGGCCCCCGCACTGACCACCAGGGCAATGCCCACCGCACTCCAGTCCATGATGAAGCGCAGCTCGGGAAACCGGAAAAACAGTTCATACATGGAGATCAGTCCGCCTCCCATGAAGCGGCCACCGATGCCACCCAGCGTGGACCCAACCACGACGATCACCATGGCAAAGCTCAGGTAATGCCGCCCCACCTGCCAGGAAGAATAACCCAGCGCTTTTAACTGCGCGATCTGCTCCCTTTGCAGCCTGACCAAACGTGCCAAAACCGAGTTCACCATGAAGGCAGCTACACTCAGAAAGACGACAGGATACACCATGGACAACGCATTCAGAACCCGCAGCTCATCATCCAGCCGCGCAGCACTGGCGTGATCTCGGCGCGTAAAAGCCCCGCCAGCCCCATACCTGCTGAGCAACCGATCCAACTCCTGAATCACAGGCCCAGCCTCAGCACTGGGAGACAGATCAATGCAGAAATCATTGAAAGCCCCATCCATGTTAAAAGCCACGGCAAGGGAGCGGTAATTCATCCAAAAGACACCAAAGCGCTTATTGTCAGGCAGCGTCTCACCCGCCCGTGCTTCAAAGACAAACTCCGGGGACAACCCGATCCCCGTGATCTCCAGCGTATCGCGCCTGCCATTGATGATCGCCGTCACGGCATCTCCTGGCCGCAGTCCATGCGCTAAAGCAAAGGCCTCACTGACGATGGCCTCACGCCGAGAGTCAGGACGCGGCAGGCGACCCGTGCGCAGAAAAATCTGATTGATCACCGGCATCTCGCCATCCTCAGGCAGAGAGACCAGATGCCCCGTGCAAGTAGCCTCCACACCCGGCAGATCCAGCACCGCGTCCAGAACCACGCGCGTCTCCACCGCCGCCACACCGGGGATCTCCGCCATGCGTTCTTTCAGCGACCAAGGCGCCCGTTTCAGCGACCCAAAAACATCCGCCATCCGGTAAGTCTGATAATAGGCATCGCGTGTACCTTCCAGCGTGAGGATCAGACTGCGCGTCATGATCATCATGGCCAACCCACAAGCCATCACCAACCCCACCGCCACGACCTGCCCCTTCATGCGACCAAGATCGCGGAGCAGTTTTAAATCAAGCGGGGTGAGCATCGTAACCACCACCATGGCGCACTCAGATCACTTCTCAAGTCAGCGTGTCATCACTGAGTTATGCAGAAAACCAGTTTCATGTTTCATGTTTAAAGTTTCAAGCCATGAAGCCCAAATCGTTGTGACCGAAGTGGCCCACACTTATTGAGTGTCCAGCGCCGCCCTGATTAAGAGATCTTGGAACTTGAAACCTGAAACTCGGCTTTAGCGTTACCGTTCGTCAATCAATGCCAAACCATCTTCGTCTCCACAGGCTTCCTGACACTCCTGGGCCAGTTCAGACCTGGTTTAGGCCAGCCAAGGTAGATCAGTCCTGTGCAGCGGTCTTCAGGGCGCAGCCCCAGCCAGGCGCGGAAAGGTGCAGCATCCAGCAGCGGTGGCGAAGACCAGTAACACCCCAACCCTGCGGCTGTGGCGCTAAGTTGGAGATTTTGGATAGCGCAGGCCAGCGCTTCGATCTCTTCGATCTCGGGGATTTTGGTGCCGCCATTCCGCTCCATGACACAAGCAATCACGACCTTGGCCAGCAAGGGATTCTCACCCATTTTTTTGAGCTTATCTTCTCGGAACTCCGCAGGCGGAGTCGTCTCGCGGTAAGTCTGCTGCATGATCGCCACCAGTTCAGTGCGGGCAGCCCCTTGAAACACGTGAAATTTCCAAGGTTCCGTCATCCCATGATTCGGTGCCCAAGTCGCATTCTCGATCAATTCCACCAGCAGTTCACGCTCCACCTCACGCCCTGAATCCATGTCCACCGGCTTGATGGATCGACGACGGCGGATGAGTTCAGTGAGGGACGAGAGCATATGAATGGGCTTATTAGCCATCAATCGTGTAACGGCGTCTGCGCAGCATAAGACCGAGCAGGCCAAGAAGCGATAGCATCAGACGGCTAGGCTCAGGGACCACGACCACCGCCAAAGTGCCGCTGCTGGTGAAGCGACTCACATCCCAGTTGAAGCCAAAGGAGCTGATGTCGGGTAAGTCTAGCTGGCTGCCGGTGTCGCCACTGCCATCCCGCATGAGAGCCCCGACACTGAAGCCACTAAAGTCAGCGGTGAGAAGGGCAGCCCAGTCGATGAGATTGAAGATCTGCCCTACTACTGGAGTAAAGCCGGAGCCGCTGATGATCATGTTACCGCTGAAAGTGATGGTGCCGCTGGTGCCTCCAAAATTAAGCAAATCATGACTGCCGCTTCCCAAGCCTGTTTGGCCATCCAAGAATGCGTTGTATCCAGCAGAGCCCACGGCATTGCCGCCAAAGGTGGCGTCCGTGACATTGGGTGTGCCCAGACCTAGCTGGATAGTGCTACCAGCCTGGAAGTTGGCTGACGCTGATGCGGCAGGGGTGAAGTGAAGTGTGCCCATGCTGCTGGCTGCAGTGCTGTCTCCAGCATGGATGGTGGTGCCGCTGGCCGCTGTGAAGCTGCTGCCACGGACAGTGCCTGTGCCAAGCAGGACGGAGCTGCCATTGAGACTGACGGCTCCAGTGCCGGTCTGGCCTACTCCTACCACGCCTACCTGGATAGAGCCTGCGTCCACGATGGTGGTGCCGCTGGCGGTGTTGCTGGTGCCGCTGAGGGTAAGGCTGCCCGTGCCGGTCTTAGTCAGGCTGAGGGCCGGTGTGCCGGTGACGTTGCCGCTGAGAGTTGTGTTGCCGTCGCCGGTCACGCCGAGGGTCGAGGCGCTGGCGGGAGTGGTGGTGCTGATATTTCCACTGAAGATGAGGTTTTGGCCTGCCACAGTATTTTCAATAACTCCGCCGCCACCTGAGGCGCCGTTGGTGATGCTAAGCGTGCGATTGGTGCTGCCTCCGCTGGCTCCAGTGAACTGGAGGGTACCCACACCTCCAGCGCCAGCGGCGTTTTGGCCAAGGGTGATGCTGGTGCCCGAGCCGATGGAGGAGTTGACCGCACTGGCTGCGATGGTGTCAAATCGTAACGTGCCACCAGAGATGGTGGTAGCTCCAGCGTAGCTGCTACTTGTGCTGTTGAGTGTCCAAGTGCCAGTGTCTGTCTTGCTAATGCCAATCGGACCTGAGATGGTACTATTCATGATGCCAGTGCCAGTTCCTCGTATGCCGAAGGTCCCGCCTGTGCCCAAGGTGACCGTGTCCGCACTGCTGCTACCTACAGTCAGGTTGCCCTCTGCGTTGATCTGATTAAACCCGGCTCCACTTGTGATGATGTTACCATCCCATGTGGCGGTAGATCCTGCGGCCACAAGCAGGCGTGTCCGTTGTCCCGTGCCGGAGTTGAGCGTGAGGGTTTCATCGGTGACGACGACAG
>JAPLUM010000606.1 GCA_026397605.1 Verrucomicrobiota bacterium
TCCATGGTTTTATTTCCTTTCCTTGGGTTGTTGGTCGTCCCGCCCGCCAGATTGATTTGTCCAGGAGTCACCGCTAATGAATCTAGCTTGAGGCCCTGATCGAGCCGCCAGCCTTGATCTAGCTTTAAGATTCCTGAATCCATAAAAAATAACGATGCAGAATTGACCCTTGAGTGGAGCTCAGAAAAAGACATCTGAATCCATGTTCAAAAAAAGTTTACCTCGGGTTAAAAGCCGAGTTCCCTGAGGTTGTTTAAATAGGGCCACGGATAAAAGACGGTTACCCAGCTCTGGCTGTGTTTTACCAACAGTTAAAATGACTCTGGCCCTGGATCATTCGGGTCAGTCCACAGGCGGTGGGCGCTACCCTGGGTTTAAATGAATTGAGCCAGGAGTAAATCGTCTTTGGCCGAGACAAAAAGTGTTCATCCACGGTTGAAACGAATTGGCCCACGGAACAAAGGTTTTTAACCGCGGACTGCGCTGTCAGCCCGTGGGCTGCTGGCTTTCAGAGGGCGGTGAGACATAAAGTAATTGGGATAGAATGCTTTCAACAGCGGCTAAAATCATTTTACCCAAGGTCCAATGGTCAAAAGCCTCGGGCAATTGGCTTCCTGAGTAGGCTGAATGTAAAAATGCCACGGCTCATGCTTCTGATTATCAAGCAGTTGTGAAGAAGCTCCTGAAAGTGTCGGAGTTTTATCTTGGCAAAGACGATGGCAGCCTCTAGAAACTGCCGCTGTGGCTACCGTGAACGACCACACTTTTTCCATGACCTGCATGTAAACCGATTTTTCTGACATCAACCAATTTGCGTGCTGCCCGAGAGGGCAGCTGGGCTCCTATCAAAACCGTCAAATTTTCATAGCCCATCCGACAACGCTAAGGGAACCGCGCCCGACTGGGGTGCGGTCTGCTCTGCGCCTTGTCGGAAGGCGCTTGACGGTGCCTGATAGGAGGGTGCGACAGGTCGCACCCTCTCTATTTTAGAGATGCTCATGATGGCTGAGGAATCACCTCTGATAATGATACTTCATGAACACACATTTAATGATTTCACGGATACCTTGGCTGCTGCTGGCTGCTGGGGCTTTTATTTCTCGGCCTTGTCCGGTTTTGGCGGAGACTCCGCAGGTGCTGAGCCGCACGGTGGTGGTGATGCCTGATCATAAGATCATTTATGAACGGGTAAAGACTCCGTCTGCCTCTGCTAAACCGGTTCAGGCTCCGGTGGTGCCGCCAGTGCAAACTCCTGCGGCAGTGCGGCTGCCGAAGAGGATGCTGAGCCTTTCCTGTGAGGTGTTTAGCCATGAATTCACTCAGATCCGCTGGCGAGATGCTCTGGGTGAGTATGTGATCTGGAGCAGTCTAGATCTGAGCACGCTCACGGGCCGCAGTGCTGGCGGTTTTGAGCTTGGCGGCGTTAGTTACTCTCTCTTCATGGGCCTTGGCTTGGCTTTAACGGAGGAGTCTGTGGCACCGCTCGAAGCCTTTCGCGCGATCGAAAAGCCAGCGGGCGCAGCCTCTTGGTATGTGGTCCTTCAGCAGCCTACGGCAGTGGCGGGATCTGCGGCCCTGGCAGATGCTGCTTATGCGGGCATTGATGCGCTGCATACTTTTTATGATGCCAATAAGACCAGCATCCTGGCTGAGCACGCAGCTTTGCAGGCTGAGAATGCGGCGCGTGCAGCTTATGCGGCAGCTCATCCAGCCGTGAAACAAGATACGGTGATTCAGCTTTGGCCGATCCAGAGCACGCTTCATGTGGGTGAAAATGTGATCCCTTCAGCCCCAGCAGCAGAGGAGGTAGCACCATGAGACTTTTCTATTTTGCTTTCTGCGCTTTGGCCATGCTGGGCACAGCCTTTAGCCAGACATCCGATGAGATGAATGAGGGCCTCATTCTCGTCCCTAGCAGCACTTCGGGCAGCTACACACTGAAATGGTATGGCAAGCCTGGGCGCACTTACTTTGTGCAGACTTCTGAGGCGCTCACGCCGGGCACCTGGTCCTACGCCTCCGTGATTGAGGTGGGCGTAGGCGGTGTCTTGCAGTGGGGGCTTGCCACGACAACAACTCAGCGCCTGTTCGTACGCTTGGCTTACACCGAAACCACCTTCACGG
This sequence comes from Verrucomicrobiota bacterium, assembly GCA_026397605.1. GTDB lineage: Bacteria > Verrucomicrobiota > Verrucomicrobiia > Verrucomicrobiales > Verrucomicrobiaceae > Prosthecobacter. Next base: position 2,125 of record JAPLUM010000606.1, read on the forward strand.
GCGCTGCTGGTGCAGCAGACTTTGATGGAGATGGCCTGTCTAATAGTGCTGAACTGGCTGCCCACTTAGACCCGATGAATGCGGACTCTGACGGTGATGGCATGCCTGATGGTTGGGAGGTGGCTTATGGGTTTAATCCACTGGTGCCTGATGTGAACACAACAGACACGGACGGAGATGGCCTAACCCTGCTGATTGAATCGCTGCTGGGCACCAATCCTTATGTGGCGGCTCAGACGGACATAGCCAATGCGGCTAATCTAAAGGTTTATTCTTCCGGCTTTTAATGCATGCGCTCGCCCCAATCCCTTCACACATGAAAATTATAGTGCTGTTTTCTTGGTTGTTTTGTCTTGGTCTTGCTCACGCAAAATCTTTTCCAATTCTAATACCTCATATTGTGGACAATTCCGAGCCCGGAAATCCCATTCAACTCACGCTTAGTGGGACTTGCCTGGTGGACGTAGAAAAGCCGGTAATTTTTAGAAAGCTTGGGCCTTGCCATCTTTATTGGTTCGTCATGAATGATTTTAGCGCTGCTGCAAATTCATTTTGGATGAATTGGTCACCGCCTCAAGGTAGCTTATCATACGATGTTGCCGCTTGGGGGCACTTAACTGGCTATGCCAGTTGGTCTAATCCATATGCACCATATGTGACCGCTACGCCCTCAACCTCTGGGACATTCGTCACTAAGATCAGCGTCTATGAGCAGCCTCTCGTGAACGGCCCGATTTTGACCCAAAACCAGACCTTAACAGACACGTTTTCCTTCTCGCCTACCGCTGTGGATTGGAATCATGAATTTACCGATGGTGAGGTTTACCGCTCTGTGTACAAGCCTATTACTCTCTCTGTGGGTGGGATGTTGGGGAGGCCAGAAGAGCCCGATGAACGAAGTCCGAATGATCCTGAAAAAGAGAGTGATGTCTGTAGCAGTTGTTCAACCTGCGGTAAAGGGCCGTCGGCGGTGGAGGCAAAGCTTAACAGTATTGACCTAGAGATTAGCTTGGGGAAATTGCCTGGGCGGGAGGAATCAAGCCTCTCTCTTAATGCTCCTGAACCCACGGATCATCTGTTTAAGCTGCCGACCGCCTTCACCCTCACCAACGCGGCACATATTCCGGCGGGCACATCTGAGCCTGCACAGATTCTCTCGGAATCATCTGTCGTTGTCATCATTGACCCTCTGCCTGATGACATGGTCGTGGAATTGCGGTTTTATGATCGTGACCTGTCTGTGGCGCTCGATACGAATGGTCATTACCCCATTCCTGCCAATAGCACGCCAACGGCTATCATTCATCTTGATGACCCGACGCCAGCGGCAGCGAGTCGCACTTTCCGTGTCCGGCACACTTCCCTAGGACAGGAAAAAAGCTGGACTTACAGCTGGCTCGCTCCCTCAGGTGAATTGCAGCTAAGCTCCACCTCACCTCTTGAAGGTACGGTGACTGAAAGACTGCTACGTGTGAAAGATGAACCAACGGGGGATACGATCTCAACACGAACCGAATTCGACGCGAGTGGAGATGTCGTTGCCAAGGTGCGTAGCACTTTCCGTAATTTTCCTTTTGGGGAACGGCAAATCAGCTCTGTGATCGACCCGGATGGGCGTGCTCTGACCACCCTCTGGACTTATTATCTAGAACCCAGCACAGATATCAATAATCCTGTCCATGGATATGGCCGAGTCCGCAGCATGACGAACCCCAGCGGCTATTGGGAGTCATACGAATATGATTCGGCAGAAAAAGTGGTGAAGACCTACTCCCAACACCTGAACCAAGCGATGCCTGCCAGTTTCACTGAGAATGGCCCCTACAATGTAGAAACCTGGCAGTTCTTTGAGTATTCCGAAAACACGCCTGAGGTCCCATCACGAATGTTAATCACCACGAAACGTGATGGGATTGAATTGAAGAGACGCTTCCGAGTGGCCCATGTGGATGGCTTTGATGATGTGGAGTGCCTGAAGCCTGGGGCCGCCTGGAATGACCCTACCAATCTGGTTAGCACTTTTCGCTACATTGATGATGAACTGGGGAATCCAAGAATTGCTCAGGAAGTTTCAACCACTGGCCATAAGACGCTACATACCTACAAAATGCTGGATGCTGCGGGCCTTGAGACTACACAAGTCAATGCTGCTCGGCTATGGCTTCACCAGACTGAGCAGGGGAGTGCCGATACGAGCTCGGGACTGATCACTCATGGGACTCGCACTGAAACGGCAACCAACAAGCTCGGAGTCGCTATTTATACGAAACAGTGGGATGTGGAAACGGCCCTGCTGATCAGTCATCAGCTGGCCGTCACCTGGGATGAAGCAGGCCGCGTCTTGATTTCTGAGAATGTGCTCAGCGGGCGCACCAGCCAAAGTGTCTATGATTGTTGTGGCTTAGAATCCACCACCGATGAACGCGGTCTGACAACGACCTACACCCGCACTTCCACGGAGGAAACCCAGACCACGGCGGGTGTGACGACCAAAACGGTGACTTCAGGTCTGACCAAGATCCAACTCAGAAAGGGTGCTGATGGCTCCTGGCTTGAGTTGGGGCGGCAGACGGTCAATCTGGCGGGTGAGACTGTCAGCAGCTACAGCCGTGGCACGGGCTTGGTGCTGGAGAGCCGCACGCATGGCGTAGCCAATCAAAGGGAAGTGCATACCCGTACCTTTGCGGACGGTGGAGTGAGCACGGAGACGCGCTACCCGGACGGCACCCTTGACCGCGTCACCGGGACAGCCACGCGGCCAATGCTGCATGAGGTTGGTGTGGAGGCCGGAGTCAATGTGGACGGGGTGATCCAAAACGTGGTCTGGGAGAAAGACAGCGCCCTGGATGATACTGGAGCACTGAGCGGTGAATGGACACGCAGCTGGACCGACATGGCAGGCCGCGTCTGGAAGCTAGATACCGCCAATGGCGGAGTAAATCGCAGCCATTACAATACCGCTGGCCAACTCATCAAGCAGGTGGATGCTGACAATGTAACCACACTTTACGCCTATGATGATCAGGGTCGGCTATCTGTCACTGCCCTGGACATGGATCGTAACGGAGTCATCGACTACAACGGCACGGACAGAATAAGCCGCACAACCCATAGTGTCACGCCCCGAGCAGGAGCCACGGTGCAGCGGACCATCACGGAAGTCTGGGCCACGGATGGCAGCCCTAACGCCAGCGTTATCTCGACTCAGGATCAGTCCGTGGATGGCCTGCAAAACTGGCAAGAGCAGGGCGGTCTGACGACTCAGCAGTATGACCAGCCCGTGGGCGGCACCTGGGCTGGAAGCTGGACCACTACCACACTCTATCCTGACAATAGTACCAGCGTACAGACTTATACGTTAGGCCGCCTGACGAGCAGTGTGCGTAAAGATGCACTCAATGTGTTAGTCGAGTCCACCAGCACCACTCACGATCCTCATGGTCGGGTGATCACTCAGACAGATGGGCGCGGCGCTGTGACCACGCTGATCTATGATAGCCAGCCTAACCCTGTGAGCGGCGGCTACAGCATCAGTGCAGACCTGCTTTATCAGCTGGAATCCCCACCGCAGACTGTCGGCGGAACCATCCCTGTGACCACCTACCTCTATGATGCCATGGGCCGCCGCACCACCACGACAGATGCGCTCAATGGAACTTCAATTCAAAGCTACACCAAGCGTGGTGAAGTAGAGACCATCACCGGCACCCGCCAGTACCCCCTCAGCTACACCTACACCGCCCAAGGCCGCATGAAGACCATGACCACATCCAGCGGTATCACCACCTGGTACTACCATCCCGACTCAGGATTATTGGCTAATAAAGTCTATGGCACCCAACCCGCCTACAGCCTGACATACACCGTAGCAGGCCGGACTTTAACCAAGACCAATGGGCGCGGCACAGTCATCACCTACGGTAACAACAACGCCGGTGAAGTCGGGTCCATTGATTATAGCGATGCCACGGCTGACGTGACCTTTACCTATGATCGACTGGGCCAATCAGCCACCAGTGCGCAGACAGGCGGCGCCACACACACGGCCAACCGAAATCTCTACGGCCAACTGACTTCAGAAAGCTGGGCTGGTGGCCTTCTAAATACTTATAACCTCGATCATCCTCTAGATACGCTTCGCCGCCCTTCTGGACTAACCATTAAAAAAGCTGCCAGCGTACTCATGCAGCACACCCAAAGCTATGATGACGCCTCTAGGCTCAAGACCATCACGGTGCCTGCTGCTTATGCAGCTTATAATAACACGTCTTATGGACAGCAGACTGCAACCTACCTCTATGAGTCCAATACGAATCAGGTCAACAGCCTTGATTATGTGCAAGGCGGCAGTTTAGCCTATCACTCCAAGTTTAGTTATAATGCTGCTAGCACTGCCACTGGGATTCATTACTTTGCCGGTCAGGCACAAGCGCCTTTCGCTGGAAACAGCTACACGCTAGATGACATCAACCGCCGCAGTACCTCTACAATGACGCAAGGAACTGTCAGCATTTGGGGCTATAATGACCGAAGCGAAGTAACCTCTGAATCAGAAGCACTGCCAGGGCCTGTTATGCTGCCCACGTATCAGAACGCTTTTAGTTATGATAGTATCGGCAACCGATTGAACGCCACGGCAGGGACTGGAAGCAAGAGCTACACCACCAAGACGCCAAGCGTGTTTAATCAATACGCGAGCATCACCCAGCCAGCGGTCTTTCCAGTGACGGGCACCTTTGCTGCTGGTTATAATGTCATCGTCAACTCGCTGGCAGCACAGAAGGCGGGTCAATACTTCTGGGCAGATGTGCCTGTCGCAAACACGGCTGGCGCTTCCTTCCCAGCCATCACCGTGCGTGCTGCCAAACCAGGTGCAGGTGCTAATGGTGCTGACCTAGTGAAGACGACCACCTATCGCCCCTATATGCGGCCAGCTGCCGCGGTAATGAGTTACGATGATGACGGCAACCTAACTCAAGATGCCCGCTGGGACTACACCTGGGATGCAGAGAACCGCCTCATCAGCATGACTGAGCGGCGTGACAACGTGATTGCGGCGCCAGTTGACCCAATCAAAAAACGGCTGGTCTTTGGATATGACGCACGAAGCCGAAGGACCAGCAAAACTGTTTACGATTGGAATGCAGTGACGAGCACCTGGACAAACCTTTATGAACACACCTTCGTCTGGAGTGGCTGGCATCTTGTGCATGAAAAGATCACCTCTACAAATACTGTTCTAGCAAACGAGCGCAGTTATGTCTGGGGTATCGATCATGCAGGAAATGCTAGGCATTCATCAGGCACGTTGGTCTATTATAGGCAGTACCATACTCTCCAGGCTACAGGGGGCTTTAATTTGACGGCCATAGTCCCGCGCCTGCGGCCCGTCGCCCATGACTTAGAGGGCAATGTAACGGGCGTGTTATCCGGCGAATCAGCAGATCACTTCGACATCCGCTTTGACTATGACTGCTCTGGGACTGAGCGGCAGGAGTATTATCAGAATAACCACCAAAGCCAATTTAATGGAATTACAGTATCCAAATCCAGCTGCCCGCTGCGGTTCAGCGGCCAATACTTTGATCCTGAAACCAAACTCAACTACTACGGTTACCGCTACTATAATCCCGAGTTAGGCCGGTGGATCAGCAGAGATCCCATTGAGGAAAGAGGCGGCGTGAATCTGTATGGGATGGTGGGGAATGATCCAGTGAATCGGGTGGATTATTTGGGGCTCAAAACCATTCATATTGGATACATCGGCGATGGCACGGAGAGCAACTTGAATACTGATGGTGAAAAGTGGGCCGAGGGTCTTCGAAGTATGTTAGAAATGTGCTCCCAAAAGCCCGGCCTTCAAGGTGTATGGGAGAGGCCAACGGTGGAAACGCATTATTCAGATTCGAAAGCGCCCAAAGGCGATTATGATTTATTTTCTATAATTGATAAAATACGTCGCCCGCGAGCTGGCGTGACGGTAAGCGATCCTTATGCTGAAGGAAGAGCAGAAGCAGCTTTTGAGAAGGCACTACTTAACGAAGTGATCGCTAAAACCACTGCTGTTACTGGGATTAGAGTCATTGTATCAGGGGGCGGACGAACAACTTGGCGGCCTGTGGGCGAATCTCCAAATATTTACAACTTGGGTGGTTTCGTTTTGCCAATAAATCCTGGCTCTCGCAATCCAGACAACGGGTATGTGTTCATGAAAGCTGGGACCGTCGACGGAATTGTTCTGTCACACGAATTTGGACATGTCGTTGGGTGGAGGGATCTAATAACAAAAAGCACTCATTCGCTTAATAACACCAATTTGATGTCGTGGGGTAACGGTAAGCGTGAGCCTGATTGCCAATGGTGTGAGAAAATACTTAAACTAGCCGACAAGAAGTAAGCTATGAATATTTATAAAAAATCACTGCTATGGTCCTTTAATTGGGTAGTTAGCTTCTGTTTACAAAGGTTTCATTCAAGCGGTTCAAATGTGTTTATTTGGGCAGTTGTAGCTTGTCTAACAATCTTCAACAGTCGGATTTTGGCGTCTGAACACAAGGGCGTTTTGTTTGTAGTCGTTCGCGTGACGGACGAAACTTATAAACCGATCACGGGGGCACATGTCAGCGTTCCTGTTAAAGATGGCGAAAGTGCTTTTTTTCAGAGCCTAGGAGTTGCTGACTCCATAGGTAAAACGTGGTTAGAGATACAAAAAGAGGGTGCCAAGACAGACAGGTTTGGTTGCGCTATTGTACCATTTCTTGGTGGGGAAGTGAAAGCAAGTCTGATCGAATTGGATTCAATGCTACCTGAAATAATCCTGATTACAAAGGAGGGCTTTCAATCCATTAGGCTAACAATTAATTACAATGCATACAAGCGCCCAATGATGCATCTGCCTCTTATTGAGATCGTCCTTTCGGCAACGAAAAACAAGAATGTTGGCAAATTCGAGAACCATACAATTGTGATTAAAGCTCCACCGTGAATAAGTTGCCAGTCTCGTACTGCCGCTTAAAGGATATGGACGACCTGATGGCGACAGGTCAGTTAAATTGTAACAACTTTTCAAGAAGCTGGAGTCAGCGATGGTCTAATTTTTGGAACACATATGGAAATGTGAAAAACTACCCTTTCAAGCGCTGGCTAAGGGCGTTACCAGTAACATCACATTTATAGACGAACTGCACGTCAAAGAGCACTTAGGCGCTGGATTGAGCTGCGGGGAAATTATCCAGATACTGAATCCTTATGGAAAAAGATGCTGTGCTAAGTTCAGTTGTAAGGAGAATGGCCCAGGTGCCGTGTTGCTTTTGCTGGCAGGGCTGATGGCGATGGGGCGATCACGAATCAGCGTTTTAGCTCAGCAAAAATAAGCCTGCCGCCAGAGGTCGGCAGGGCGCTGGTAATGATCACACTCACCGTCTGGCCGACGAACGTGGCCGCTTGATTTACGACAATCATGGTGCCGTCAGTAAGATAGCCCACAGCCTGGTGCTTATCTTTGCCCGGCTTTGTCAGGTTGAGAGAAAGTTCATCTCCTGGATTGATCTGAGGTTGTAGGGCAATCGTGAGATCATTAAAGCTCAGCACGGTAATCTCGCGCAATCGTGCCACTTTGGCCAAGCCTTCATCATTGGTTAAAAGGCGCGCATTCAGCTGGCGAGCCAAAGTTACCAGGCGCGCATCCACCGAGATTTGAGTATTCTCTCCCATTGGCAGGTCATCGTGAATGGCTAGACGCACCTTTGGCATGCTGCGCATCTTTTCCATCATCTCTAGCCCACGTTTACCACGCAGCACTTTTTGCGCATCTCCAGACTCCGTGAGCCGCTGCAGCTCATCCAGGACAAAACGAGGCACCACTAAGGCACCGCTCAAAAAGCCTGTCGCTACCACTTCAGGGATTCGGCCATCAATGATGATATTTGTGTCTAACAGCAAAGGCTCACCCTCTGCCCCATCACGCTGAAAGCGCACATAAGGGATTAAAAAAGCAAACTGATCACGATCACTGCGCAGGGCAAAAGTGACACCAAAAAACGCCAAGGACGCAAAAATCAAGATCTCCACCACATTACGAATCGCTTCTCCATGCGCAGAGTCCTGGAAATAGCTGAGCTGAAAAATCCCAATGCGAGTCACCAGCCAAGCGCAGAAAAGCCCGATGGCCAAACCAAAAGTTGCATGGCTAAAATCACGCAAAGTGACACGGGCAAAAAGCATGTCCAGCAGCCACAGCAGCCCCATGGCCAGGGCACCGATCAGAGCACCCAAGCCGCCTGGAACTCTAAAGCCCAGCTCACCCGGCACCTCAATGCCCAGCGCAATGATCATGCCTGTGAAAACAAACAGAAAGAAGAAGAGCGCCCGAACAAGGCGGATGGACCAGATGGAATTCATGCAGGGTATTTGGAACTTCACAATCTAACGGCACCGACTGCCTTTGACGAGAGCCAAATTCGTCGAATAGGCAGATCAGTTTGCTTACAGCAATCAATGGCGCGGCACGACGGCAAGATAATTTCTCACGGTGCTCCAGCCTGGATCATTGAGTTCAGTGTTGTCGCTCCGCCGCGCGTAAAGTGCGGTGGAGCGGCCTCCGTCCAGGTTCAGCGCACGATCAATGCGCAGGCCAAGGATAAGCCCGGGCGTGGCTAAAATCTCGGACAGTCCCTGGAGCGTTGTGTAGCGGGCGACGCCGATCAGCCAGTGGTTGGAGCCATCTGTGGCCACAAAGGTGCGTGCGGATAGTTTGTTATTGTTTAAGCCAGAAACAGGCTCGCCCCCATCCACTAGGCGTGGGCCACATTGGATGAGATCGCTAACGCCAGCGTCGCCATGATACTCACGATTCCAGATCAGGGAAGGGGATTGGTCTGTTACCAGAACCATGCCAGAAACAAGAGAGGTGCGGGTGAGGCTGCCAATCTTTTCTTCCTGGGCGATGAGATGGCCAAGGGGCGAGAAGTCAGGATGGAAATAGCCGCCGTTCACTCCAGCGATGGCACCGGCACGATTCATCAGTCCACGCATGGCGCTGCTGCCAGCGTTAGGGTTCGGCTGATTGAGGACGCGCAGGGTATTTGATCGGCTGTCAAAGCTGATGACACTGACATCGACATCGCCAGCATCTTGGCTAGTGAATCGCATCTCATGCAGCGTGGCACCCTGAGCTAGAGCCTGCGGGCTATCGGTTACCAGCCGCCAAGGGCTGTCGAGGCGAAAAGGCGGAGCATGGAGGTCACGCTTGGATGTTTTCATTCAGCCAAGTCTGCATTTCTGCCATAGCTCTAGCGCGATGACTGAGGCTGTTTTTCACCTCCGCAGATAGCAGGCCAAAGGTATCCTCATAACCGATCGGCTGGAAAAGAGCATCGTAGCCAAAGCCGCCTGTCCCCTGTTCTTGAAGCCGCAGATGACCTTCCACAGCACCATGGGTCACATGCAGTACTTGGCCATTTTTCACCAGCGCCAGGCAGCAACGGAAGCGGCCCGTCAAGGGTGTGTCAGGTGGAGTTGGGAGCGCCCGCAGGCTTGCCTTTAGCTTTTCGCGGTTATCCGCATCTGAGGCGCCCTCACCCGCATAGCGCGCAGACCAGACCCCAGGCTCTCCCTGTAAAGCATCCACTTCCAAGCCTGAATCATCTGCAAGGATCAGAAAGCTTGGTAAAGCGCTGCTAGCTCCCTGGGCCTTGATGATCGCATTGGCCTCAAATGTCGTTCCTGTCTCCTCAGGCAAAGTTACCTCTGGGTAGGCACGCAGACTATGCACCTGCCAGCCAGCGCCCAGCATGGCAGCCACTTCTAGAGTTTTATGGGCATTGGAGGTGGCGAAAAGGAGTTCGGGCATGATCCTTCAAAGAAAAGCAGCAGCCGCTCTGGCTCAAATCGAATTATTATCGAAAGCATCGTATTGAACGATTCATCACTCGACCCTTAAACCAAGCGCATCTGCAAATACCCAATGAGGCTATTTCAAACGCGTGTTCATTTAAAGGGAACCGTTTTCATCCGCTGTTTTTCAATGAGCGCGGTAAACGGCTTGAGGCTTGGTCTGAAAAGCATTACAGACCTGTCTAATGCCACGTCCACTCCATTTGCCTGAATTGCTGTCCCCTGCCGGAAACTGGGAGTGTGCCCGTGCGGCTGTGGCCAATGGGGCCGACGCGATCTATTTTGGATTGCCAAAATTCAATGCACGGATGCGGGCAGACAATTTCACAGCGGAGGATCTGCCCGAACTGATGCGCTTCCTCCATCAGCATGGAGTGAAGGGTTACTGTGCTTTTAATGTGCTGATCTTCACCAGTGAGCTGGGAGATGCTGAGCAGCAGCTGCGCCTGCTAGAGGCCGCAGGTGTGGATGCGGTGATCGTGCAGGACATCGGTCTCGCACGCATGGTCAAGGCGCTGACGCCAGGGCTGCGGCTGCACGCTAGCACGCAGATGACGATCACTTCGCCAGAGGGGCTCGAATTGGCCAAAGGATTGGGCATTGACCAAGCTGTGCTTTCTCGCGAGTTGAGTCTGCGTGAGTTGGAACGCTTTGCGGCAAATGATTCGCCTGAATTACCTCTTGAGGTCTTCGTTCATGGAGCGCTTTGCGTGGCTTACAGTGGCCAATGTTTGACCAGTGAGTCTCTGGGACGTCGCAGTGCGAATCGTGGCGAGTGCGCGCAGGCTTGTAGGATGCCTTACGAAATGATCGTGGACGGTGAACTGCGTGATCTGGGTGATAAACGCTACTTGCTGAGCCCACAGGATCTCAGTGCCGTGCAGGAGATCCCGCGGCTCATCGAACTAGGCATCCGTAGTTTTAAAATCGAAGGTCGCCTGAAGACGCCTGACTATGTGACCGCGGTCACGCGGGTGTACCGAAAAGCCATCGACGCTGCCCTGGCCGATCAGGATCTGACTCAGGTGATCACTGAAGAGGATCGCTATGAGTTAGAGATGACTTTTTCTCGCGGTCTGTACAGTGGCTGGATGCATGGGGTGAATCATCAGGAACTGGTGGGCGCCATGTATGGTAAAAAGCGCGGTTATTATGTCGGCGTGGTTCGCTCAGTAAATAAAGACGCCGTGGAGCTGGAAGAGGTGCCTTCTCACCTGAAAAATGGTGACGGCGTGGTCTTTGAAAACCTGAAAAACACCAACGATGAACAAGGCGG
>JAPLUM010000582.1:0-3545 GCA_026397605.1 Verrucomicrobiota bacterium
ACAATGTTGTTTGTCAGCATAACTTGAATATTGGTCCCCCCAAAATCCTCAACCGGATCTCTCGCAGTCCACCATCCCATCTCCTCGGAGTAATACCGATAGCCGTAGTAGCTGAGCCCAGTCTCTGAATCCGCATACTTCGTGCTAAACCTAAAGGGCACTTCGCGGCTAAAGGTGGTATTTCCGGCGAGCACGCTGTCGAGGGTCATCTCGTTGCCAAAAGCATCATATTCCATGCGCTGGGTCACGGTACCAGAGGCGCAGTCAAGGTAGGCGAGGATGTTGCCGTTCCCATCGTAGCAGGGAGCCGAAACCGTTGACGATGGTTGACCGTTGTTGACGGTAGTTGACAGTTGTTTAACCAGAACCAAGCCGCCGACGCCCCCTGCGCCTTGTTCGCTGCCGCTCAAATCGTAACCCCACGCATAACTGCGGAGGAGTTCCAAGTTTGAGGTTCCAGGTTTCATAGTGAGCTCGGCGAGAAGGTTCCAGGCATCGTAAACGAAACGAAGATCACTTGTCACGCTCCAAGTTTGACCTTGCAGCACTTTCACCACTTTCCGCACACGGCGGCTTTGGCTGTCATAGGCGAACTCTAATCGCTGTCTGGCGGGTGGTGTTTGGCCGAGGCTAGAATTGGCGGTCTGTTTTTCTTCCATGGCAGTGAGGCGGTTTTCGCCGTCCCGGGTGTAGAGCCAGCGGGCGTCTTCTTTGCACCACATGCGTGAGGTCAAGCCATACATCACCTGCCAAGAATAGACCCCTGGCCCTTTTCGCCCCCCGTTTTCTTTGACAATTTTATTACTGAAATGGATCGTCCACTTTCAGGGAAGGAACATGCTCTAGATTTTCATAAAACTTCGTGAGAAGCGGGTGCTTATGGTCTCCTAAAATCACGATTCCAGCATATTCATGATACTCCAGGTCTGACCAAACAGCGGCATATTTTAATAATTCACGAAGTGAAGCCTTTTCTTTTTCATAGGTTAGAGGTTGAGCAAAGGCCATCTTTCTCCAGATAACCGAGGGTGGCTTAATTCCGTTTTTTCTAGCCAATTCGAGACAGTCCGCAACAAAAACCTCGGGAGAGGTAGTTGTGATATTTACAGGGCCAAAAGTTTTTGTCATTTCACTAGAGTATCGAGCAATCAAGAAAGGATTCAGCGTGGCCCAACGCCAAAGCGTCAAAGTGATTAACAAAAGCAAGCTGAGGCCAATTCTAATGAGTAATATTTGGCAATTTCTCGTCAGTTTCATAAGTTTTCGTCCGCGCAGCGAGTTATTGAAGCGTCCCCATTGACTCTAACGGGCAGGAAAACGGGGAGACCGGGGGCAGGGTGCAACTGGCTGACAAAATTGAATTTATAGGTGGTTCGTTAGACATCGGCTTCATCCAAGAACAGTCTCATGGAATTAGGCGTTTTTGCCAGGGCTTTCTCGTGCTCAAGCACCGGACAAACATGCCATCTACCCACGAGTTGAATTCATGAAATGCTTCCAAGGCCTGGGCAGTAACCCCTCCTTTTGTCCTCTGCCGATGGTTACTTCGGCTAAGAATATCGCTGTGTTCGAATCCTACGCGGTTCATTTCCTATTGCATTGGCAAGGCTAGAGACTTGCAGGCTGCGCTTCTTCGCGCCATGGAAGCGGTGTCTTGAAATCACACCTCCCCAATCATCCCACCCAGCTCTATCTCATCCGTCATGGTGAGGTGGAGGAGCGTTACCACAAAGTCTTTGGGGGCAGTCGGATCGATATGGCTCTGTCACCCCTGGGCCAAAAGCATGGTCAGGCGGTGGCGCAGTGGCTGAAGGATAAGCAGATCGATGCGATCTACGCTAGTCCCATGCTGCGAGTGCAACAGACGCTTGCTCCTTTGGCTGAACAGAGAGCTTTAAAGCCCACCCTCATCCCGAGCCTGCGCGAGGTCGATTTTGGTGATTGGACGGGCTACCGCTGGGACGGTGTGCAGGAGCATTTTGGCGTCAGCGCTTTTGATTGGCTGGAGGTCATTGAATCCAAGGGTATCTCCAATGGTGAGTCAGCAGCTGAGTTGACGCATCGAGTGCAGCCAGCTCTGCTAAAGATCCTGCATGACAATCCGCATAAGAGCGTGGCGATTTTTTGTCATGGCGGCATCATTCGCGTGATTTTAGCGCTGATGCTGGAGCAGCCGCTGCGGCATATGGCGCATTTTAACATCGAGTACGGCAGCATCACTGTCGTCGAAGTTCAGCCAGATAAGAAACATGCTTTCGAGATCGAGCTGATGAATTACTGTCCACCTGTTTGATGTCTGATGCCTCTTGCAGACACCGCCTTTAGCACTGAGTAATCATTTCCTTTTCACATGTTCTCTCTCCTCACCGACAAACTCGAAGATACTTTCCGCAAGCTGCGCGGATTGGGCAAAATCAGCGAATCCAATGTGGCTGATGCCATGAAGGAAATCCGCATGGCTTTGTTAGAAGCCGATGTGGACTTCAAGGTGGCCAAGGATCTGATTGAAGCGATCAAGACTCGGGCATTAGGCGAGGAAGTGCTCAGAACAGTCAGCCCTGGTCAGCAGATCGTGAAGATCTTCAATGACGAACTGGCGAAGATCCTGGGTGGCGGGGCTACAGAGCTCGATCTTAGCCCGCCTCAGCGAATCTTGATGGTAGGTCTGAATGGGGCTGGTAAGACCACCACCTCAGCTAAGCTGGCTAACTGGCTGAAGAAGCAGGGGAAACGTCCGTTGCTCATCGCGCTGGATCTTTATCGCCCAGCTGCGGTCACTCAGTTGCAGGTTCTGGGGCAACAGTTAGGCGTGCCCGTCTGCGTGCCGCCTGTCGGTGAGACCGATGTCGTGAAGGCGACGAAAGCCGCTTTGAAATGGCTGGAAGAGCAGGGCAGTGGAATCGCTATTTTCGATACAGCCGGCCGCCAGGAGATTGATGATGCTTTGTTAAGCGAACTCAAGAAGGTCCGTGACCTCGTGCAGCCGCGTGAGACGCTGCTCGTGGCTGATGCAGCTACAGGGCAGCAGGCAGTGAGTGTCGCCACAAAGTTTCATGAGACCGTGACGATCACTGGTCTGATCATGACCAAGCTGGATGGTGATGCTCGTGGGGGGGCTCTGCTTTCCATGCGTCAGGTTACCGGTTGTCCGGTGAAGTTCCTGGGCACGGGAGAAAAGGTGGATCAACTTGAAGTCTTTCATCCTGATCGCATGGCTCAGCGCATCCTGGGCATGGGAGATGTCGTGAGTCTGGTCGAGAAAGCGGCAGAAGAGATCGATGAAAAAGAGGCCATGGGCATGATGCGCCGCATGGAGCAGAATAAGTTTGATCTAACTGACATGCTCAAGCAGCTGAACTTCATGAAGAAATTAGGTCCACTTGAGGGCCTGATGGGCATGATCCCAGGTATGAGTAAGCTCAAGAATCTGCCAGGAGTTGACGACAAGCGCATGAAGCATACCGAGGCTCTTATCCTCTCGATGACACCGAAAGAGCGAAGCAATCCAGGCATCATCAACGGCAGTCGCCGCAAGCGTATTGCGT